>JAEUVP010000236.1 GCA_016786805.1 Chitinophagaceae bacterium
CCGGCAAAGCGTTCAAACTGTTTGATGGCTTCAGCCAGTTTCTTGTGGTTGAGCAGGTCAAAGTAAGCACTCATTAAATTGTGCATGCCTTTGATATAGATCGCCGTTTCTGTTTGCAGCATACCGGGATGTTCTTCAAACAGGTTCACCCATTTTTGCGAATAGCGGTAATACTGTAAGAAATCCTGGCGGATAAAAGCCGACCAGCAGTAGCTCTGGTAGAGGTACATTTTTTCATAGAAGCCTTTCAAATGCCCCGTTTCAGCCGGTAAATGTTTATCAAAGAATTGCTGTACTTCTTTTATATCTTTTTCATTGCGGGCATGGCCATGCTGTATATACCAGCTATACAATTGCAATGAAAGATTCGACAGCTGGTTTACGACGGACAGCTGTTCATTTACTGTATTGGATTCTGCCGTTAGCTGGTCAGCCCGGTTCTGCATACTGCGGGTAATGTATAAGGCCTCGATCTTTTTTTCAAAGAACAAAGCCTGTTGCAAATAGGTCAACTGGTGATAAGCCTTAGCTGTTTCCTTTAGTTTTTCCAGGATCTTCAGGGTTTGCAGGTAAAGCCCTTTATTGAATAAGATACGGGCATGGTCCATCTGTTCGTGCAACTGGATGTCAATATTATTTTCTTCTCGGATCAGCCGGAGGCTGGCGAGGATCTGTTTGTATAAATGGGCCTTGCTGTTGGAGAGTTGCTGCTTCTTGATACCGCTGGCTTTTTTCAGCAATTGCTTCTCGTCGTACTCCGTCATTTTATCCAGGGCATCAAAGAGCTGGATGGTCTTCAGGTCATCCGCAGCAGAGTTTCGCTTGACAAAGAGCTTGAAATTGCGTTTTTCACTCTTTTCCAGCGATTTTACCAGTTGAAACAGGGCATCAGTTGAACGGTTGGCCATCGTAATTCCAAAAATTTAAAATCCTTACCAGTAAAGGGTTTCAGCGAATATTAGCCCCCTTGCGGGCTGTAAATCCTCCCCTATTTTGATTTCCCCTCCCCCTTTATTGCCGGTAATTTAGACGGGCAGGTTTTTTAATGAACCATTACAAAAGTAAGTCCCCTGCATTTTTATCTCACAACCAATATATCAATTAATTATGGCAGACGGAAAAGTCCACATTTTTGATACCACCCTCCGCGATGGCGAACAGGTGCCCGGTTGCAAATTGAATACTAAAGAAAAGCTGGGACTGGCGCTGAAACTGCAGGAGCTCGGTGTTGATATCATTGAAGCCGGTTTCCCGATCTCTTCGCCCGGTGATTTTGAATCGGTGAACGAGATCGCCAAAATCATCAAGAATGCTACGGTGTGCGGGCTGACCCGGGCCGTGCAGAAAGATATTGAAGTGGCTGCTGAAGCATTGAAGCCGGCCGTACGACCCCGGATACATACCGGTATCGGTTCTTCCGACAACCATATCAAATACAAATTCAATTCTACAAGGGAAGAGATTTTAGAACGGGCCATTGCTGCGGTGAAGCTGGCGAGGAATTACGTGGATGATGTGGAGTTCTATGCGGAAGATGCCGGCCGTGCCGACCTGGAGTTCTTAGCGAGACTTACCGAAGCGGTGATCAAAGCCGGGGCAACCGTGGTGAACATTCCGGATACCACCGGTTTTTGTTTGCCGCACCAGTATGCCGAAAAGATGACCTACTTAATGAACCAAGTTCCCAATATTGATAAAGCCATTCTTTCCTGTCATTGTCATAATGACCTGGGATTAGCTACGGCCAATTCCATCGCCGGTGCTATTGCCGGTGCCAGGCAAATCGAATGTACTATTAATGGTATTGGTGAAAGGGCGGGCAATACTTCTTTGGAAGAAGTAGTGATGACGATACGCAAACATCCTGAACTGAATCTCTACACCAATATTGATCCGAAGAGATTATTACCGATGAGCCGTCTTGTATCCGACACGATGCGGATGGTGGTGCAACCGAATAAAGCCGTGGTGGGTGATAATGCCTTTTCGCATTCTTCGGGTATTCACCAGGACGGATTTTTGAAAGAGGCGACTACTTACGAGATCATTGCACCGGAAGAAGTGGGTGCGGATACATCCAAGATCGTGTTAACAGCAAGAAGCGGAAGAAGTGCATTAGCCTATCGTTTTAAAAATCTGGGTTACAGTTTCGACCGCAACCAGGTGGATGAACTCTATGAACGTTTCCTTAAACTGGCCGATTCCAAAAAAGAAGTGGATGATTCGGATCTCAAAATAATGGCAGCAACAATCGCAGTAGAAGCAATTTAATTTATGGCAAAGAGTCTATTTGAAAAGATCTGGGAGAAGCATGTTGTCAAAACGATTGATGACGG
>JAEUVP010000276.1 GCA_016786805.1 Chitinophagaceae bacterium
TGTTATTTCAAAACAGCAAACTTTTCGGTTCTGCATAAATTTACTGATAAGGTCTTCCGCTTCTCTTTCCCTTAATCCATTGCTTACCGGTGTGCCTGTTCCTTTGCTGATGGAAGAGTCAAGACTATCCACATCAAAGGAGATATAGATATCCGTGCAGTCAGCCAGGTAACGCAGAACAGCTCTTACCACGTTTTCCGGGCCCTTCGTTCGTACTTCTTTGGTGGTAACAACTTTCATCCCATGCTTTTCGATCAGGTACCGTTCTTCTTTTTCAAAATCACGAAGGGATATCAGTACCACGTCTTCCGGTAATACTTTCGGAGCGATCTTACCAATATTTTTAAGGCTGTTCCAGTATTTGGTCGTCTCTTCATCCAGTTCATGCACTGCACAATCTTTATTATTCTCATTGATCGTGGCGGCCAGTGACATACCATGCACATTGCCGGAAGGAGTGGTGTATGGCGTATGCAGGTCTGCATGGGCATCGATCCAGATCACACCCACTTTGCTTTTTGGTTTTGCCATTTTGATACCGGCGATGGTGGCACCGGCCGTACTATGATCACCGCTGAGTACGATAGGGAAGAAATTATTTTTCATCGTATCGCAAACGGCCTTGCTTACTCTTTCATAAATAGCGGAAATACCCTTGATGCGTTTGGCATAAGGAGATTCGATGGGTTCATAGAGTAATTTATTCTCAGTCTGAATTTTTTCAGACGGAAAATGGATAAAGAAATTACTCATAAAATCCAGGGCAGCGATCTTGATAGCTTCAATACCGAGGCTGGCGCCGCGGGTACCTGCGCCAATTTCCGATGGTACTTCTATCAGTTTAATATTTTTCATGTCATCAATCGTTAAATAAAAAGATCCGGAATAGCCGGTGATTCAAAATGGGCAGTAAAGGGAGATGAGAGGCCTGTAACGGGCTTTAATCAGGAATATAGAAGTTGGCGGGGAGTGATTGCTCCGCAAACGTGTATATACAGGCTGTTTTCTTTGAATTCCTCTTCATAAAATAAGCACGGGAACAAAGTTAGTGCTTTGTTCCCGTGCAATCAAGTCAGGCCCAAACAGGTTTTTTCTACTCATGAAGGGCTAAAATCGGTACCGAACTCTGGTAGGCCAGCTTTTTAGTATGGCTTTTTACAAATAACCGGGATAAAACCGATTGTTCTTTATGAATGAGGATAATAAAATCAATGTTTTTATCGGCGGCAAACTGGTTCACTGCTTCATCCACATCATATAAACCAAGGAAATAGAATTCCGGGTCAAATTCACGGAACATCTCAAGTAATTTATTTCTTTCTTCCTGGTACTCTTCGGTCAATGCTACATAATGTTCACTGTCCACATTGATCACATGCAACCGGGGCTGGAATGTTTTTAATATTTTTTTGATAGGTACGGAAGGAGTGGATGCAACAACATTTCTAAAGTCAGAGGCCAGCAATACATTCTTTACATCTTTATAAGCAGCGTCCGGGGGAATGATCAGCACAGGGCACACTTTCCGTTCCACCATTTTCAACGTATTACTGCCAATAAAGGTCTGCCCGATAGCAGAACGGCCGGTTATACCCATAATGACCAGGTCAGCCTGCTGGTGACGGGCCAGCTTTTCCAGTTCTGCGATAAAATCACTTCCTTCTTCCGCCAGTAAAGTGATCTTTACGATACCCACTTCCATCAGTTCTGTTTTCAGCTTTTCCAGTTTATCCTGTGCTTCTCCTGCCTGCGAAGGCTTGTCATATACGTTATGCAGGATCATATTGACACCATAGTAACCGGTCAGCAGCCTCACCGCATAACGGGCTGCATTCAGGGAAGTTTCCGAAAAATCAACAGGTACAATAACAGTTTTCATGCATAGTAATTTTAGTAAACCGCCATCGGCAGTTGGATAAAGATAAAAGATTACGGGGAGATGGTCAGTATGTGTTTATTGGTGGGCTGCCATCAGCGGGATGCTGCTGTGGTAAGCCAGTTTTTTGGTATGGGTGCTTTTGAACAGGGCTTCGCTGTTGCTGTGATACCGGGGTACGGTCACCAGCATATCAATATTATAATCTTTTACAAAATTGCTCATGGCTTCAAAGAAATTATTCATGGAAATAAAATAAAATTCCGTGATATAAGCTTTGAACATATCTTCTAATTTCTCTTTTTCCGCCTGGTATTCCTCGGTAATAGAAACGTAATGGTTGGGATCAACGTTCACGATATGCAGTTTGGGGCTGAACATTTCCAGCACGGAACAGATAAAGGCAGCCGGGGTCGTTTTTACCACATCATTAAAATCAGAAGCGAACGCCACATTATTAATTCCTTTATATGATGCATCTGCGGGAACGATCATCACCGGGATCAGGCTGTATTCCACCATTTTCAGGGTATTGCTGCCAATTAGTTTCTGGCCCAGTGCTGTTCTGCCGGTAATGCCCATGGCGATCAGGGTGGCTGTTCTTGTTTGTGCCAAACGGGAAAGATTTTCGATCAGGTCGCCACCCATTTCAGTGATACACTCCACGTTCATATCTCCTTTATGAAGCAATTCCATTTTCAGGCTTTCCAGGTAATTGATACACATTTCCTGGTCAGAGGGGTCTTTATAATTATGATAAAGTATTGCAAGGGCATCTTTTTTACCGGCCAGCATCAGGGCCACAAACCGGGCTGCATTCAGGGCTGTATCGGAGAAATCAACAGGGATAATAACACGGTGCATAACAGTTGGTTTGGGTTCGTTCTGTAAACTATAAATTTAAAGGATTTGAGATGGATTTTGAAAAAGATTTAAAGCCTTGTTTTATTGAATGAGAAGCCACCGTACTGGCCGTGAAGATGGCTACTTAAGTTTTGTTAATTAACCCGGATCACCTGCCAGTAAAAAGTTAAAGCCGTCTTTTAGACTTGGTTCATGGCAATTGCGGATTGTACATTCGGCAAAACCATTCACCATGAGAAAGTATATCCTGCTATTGCTGTTTACCAGCTCTTCTTTTCTTTATGCTTCTGCACAATTCAATAAGGGAGAAATTTATACCGGTATTGATATCAGCCGCAGGATCGCCCGGTTTGATATCACCAGTATCCAGCCTTCTGTTTCTATTGGTCTTGGGCAACACAGCCGGGCCGGTATTTTTTATAACCGTTCCTGGTATGGGTCGTATAACAACTGGACGGATAATTCGATCAAAATACATGGTGCCGGTGTGTTCTATGAATATGCCAGCTATTTTAAGAAAAGCCGTAAATGGGGATGGACGATGAATGGCAGCTTTGCCTTTAACCAGGTCAGTGTGTATGAAAAAAATGCCGGAACAGTTCTACTGAACAACAGGTATACGGAAAGGCAATTGACCTTCACACCCGGTATTTTCTTTAAGCCCTCACCAAGAGTAATGTTGTTTGCTAATATCGGGGGATTCTCACTCAACAATAACCGGAATGAGTTTATCAATGCCCGGTCAGATTTTGCTACCAAACTGAATATCGGTGCCATATTCACTATTGGTCAACCCCGCAAAAGAAAACTGCAGCAAAGCCGGTTTTAAGAACTTTACCTGTTGTCCTGCTACAGGTTTATTTTTGCCCTATGCCTGTAAAACAAATTTCCGGGATCTGGATCTATCCTGTTAAGTCATTAGGTGGAATAAGAATGCCCTCTGCAAAGGTCTTACCCAAAGGGCTGGAGCATGACCGCCGCTGGATGCTGGTAGATGAACAACAGCGGTTCATGACGCAGCGGGAATACCCGGCCATGGCTTTATTCAGGCCGGAATATGCCAACAGCGGTTTCAACATTCAGTATGATGGCGACACCATACAACTGCCGTTTGAAGCATCTTCTCATGAAATAACAGCAACGGTCTGGAATGATACGGTAAGGGTACTGGAAGTAAGTCCGCAGCACAGCGAATGGTTTTCAAAAAAATTGAGCACCAATTGTAAACTCGTAGCCTTCCCGGAAAATAACCAGCGGAATATTGATATTACCTATGCCCATAACGGCGAACAGGTAAGCCTGGCGGATGGTTACCCGGTACTCATTATCGGGCAGGCTTCCCTGGATGATCTTAACAGCCGGTTAGATAAACCAGTGCCGATGGACAGGTTTCGTCCCAATCTTGTATTCACCGGTGGTGAACCTTACGAAGAAGATAGCTGGAAAGATTTTAGTATTGGCAACTGTCGCATGGCAGGTATAAAACCCTGTGGAAGATGTACCATCCCCACGTTGGATCAGCAAACTGGGCAGAAGGGCACTGAACCTTTAGTGACTCTTTCAAGCTATCGCCGCCAGAACAACAAAGTTCTTTTCGGGCAAAACCTGGTTCCCTTATCAGGAGGTATCATTTCCGAAGGAGATATAATTACGATGGAATAATTATTTTATTCCTGTACGGCCAGTTTAAGTTTATACCGGGTGATGGCGCCAAAATGTTCTTCCATTTTCAGCACTTCATGTGTTTTCTTACTCAGCCACCAGGTGCTGTTGCCACGGTTATTGGCATATTCTGTATAAAGTTTGTAGCAATCAACTGTTTCACCATTCGTGGTGTTTAGTTTTTCACTGCCGGTAACGGTATAGTTATACCAGGCCGGCCCCGTTTTACTACCCGGATGATAAAAATTGACCGCAAATGTTTTTCCTTCTTTTAAGGGTAACAGGGGAAAGGTTTCCAGGTCCAGTTCCCAGTTGAAAGCCGGTTCGGGAATGATGATTTTAAAATCTTTTCTCCCTGCGTCGGCTACAGAATCTGCTGATACTATTTCAGTCGTATGAAAGTTATAAGCCTCTTTCCCGGTTTTGGGATTTGTGGTGGTATGATAAACAGGCGTAAAATCTTTTGCATTCACCACACTCGTTATTTGACGGCTGTTAAAACCTGTATCACTGGTTGTCCATTGCTGGCGGATAGTGATTGATGGTTGTTCATGAAATAGTTCCCGGCTCGTTGTTCTTTCCCAAAGCCAGATACCTTTCTTCAATCCTTCTTTTGTTTTGATATAGACAAGGTATTGTTGGGTGCCCAGGGGCAGGTATTTTAATTGAAGATCGCCGGCACGGATCGTATCGGGTTTATTTTGTGCATGCACAGCGCTGCAAAAGAAAACAAGGATAAGACTCAATGATCGCATGATTTTCGGTTTAAGCTGCAAAACTATTTGGCACTGATTTATAAAACAGCTTTGCTATCGTCAACCGGCAAAAAAGAAGGATGAATTGCGATGCTGTCAGCGGGAACTAAGACTGTTAGTGCCGGAAGGCGGATCATATACAAACCGTACCCTCGCCGATTTTTCTTCTTTTGCACTTAGCCATAAACGGTGCTGCTTTTCACCGGCCGTAATGATGAGTACGGCGGTGTTAGGGGGAATGCTGCCTTCATTATTAGCGATCATTTCCACTTCGTGAAATGTATTGGAAAGATCAATGCGTATCAGGGTGGTAATGGCTTTGGCCGTTAACCGCTGGTTGGAGAGTACTACTTTCTTATCCACTTTCACGGTGATGGAGTCGCCGTCAATCTCCGCATTATCATAAAAATCGAGACGGATAGTACCCGTATCCACTTTGATCTCCGGTATTTCTTTAAATGATGATTCTTTAATCCGTGTAAGAACGATCTGCCCGCCACTGCAACCAGCACTGCTGTTCAGCACCGTGCCGCTCCAGCGACCGGTTAGTTTTTCAACACTGCCTTCTTTACTGTAATAAAGATCAAATTCTTTGACGCAGATGCTGCAGTGATAAGGAATATGCCAAGTGGTGACGACACCTTCCGCCACTTTTAATTTCTTTTGTTCCGGGTCAAAGTGGCCACTGAAATTTTTCTTGACATAGTTGTCAATATCCTGGAAATGATATGAATCACCGGAAGCCGAGCGGCCATTCATTTTGATCTGCAGTTCGATATTATTCTCCAGGAAACAACCCCGCATACTCAGGGTTCCTTTCCAGGCACCATCGAGCTGCTGCGCTGCGGCAGCCAGGGAGAAAAAACTGCCCATCCATATTGCCATTGCTCTTTTCACTATCATAATTTACGGAAGATTCCCCAACCGGAAATGTGAAATTTGAGCGAATGGTAATAATCATCGGTTTGAAAACGTATCAGGATGGCTCTTTCCGCAGGTCGCTGATAATCCAGAGCACTACGAAGCTGAGCAGGGCGGCAAAGAAGCACCAGACCGAGATCACAAAACCATGATAGAAACTGACGGCAAACAAATAAGAGCCGAAAAAGACAATGCCCAGCCATTTCATTTTTTTGATGCTTGAAATTAAAGGGGTGATGATCGTGGCCATGATATAGAGAATGTCAAAAACAAGGATCAGTTTCTTTACCAGCGGCGGAATGGCAAATTCATAATGAATATGCTCCATGAACAGGGGAGTGGAAGAACCGGGACAAGTGGGACAGAAAGGAGTGATGGCTTCCACCGGGTAACTGAACAATATATACGAAACACCAATGGCAACAAAAGCACCGATACCCACCAGTACATTCATGATGCGTTTACGCTTTTCATTTGTTTCCAGCAGCCGTACGGTCAATGAAATCCAGAAAGGCCAGACGGCCATGGCAAAAACAAGAAAGGTATAGGTGAGAGAGGTTCGCCAGCCTGCGAGGTCGGGATCTTTTAGCGACAGCCAGAGAAAACCTTCGGATAACTGCTGGACGGCAAAGACCAGCGGGATACTAGCAAATAAACGTTGCGGTTTTGTTTTAGCTTTTGCCACAGCCACGATGCCAATCGCACCGAGCACCGCACTGGCACCAAAACTTGCCGTAGCAGAAAAACACATGTCGTTGGTTGTTGATGAGTTGTTGTAAGATAGCTTAAGTTTGAGAGTTTCTATAGCTGGTGAACTACTAAATTATTTTTTACAGGCGAACCCCGTCCATAGTTGATCAAGGCTGACCCAATTGGTATGGGTGAAAGGCTGGGGCGATAATTCGTAGAATACGATGGTCTTATCCGAGTCAGAACAATAGCGAAGGTGAGCTTTGCAATTCAGCGTTATTGGTTTCAGTTGCATATAATCCATCATTTCAATGACACCGGTATAAGTTTCCAGGTCGCCGGTAGCAGTTGCTGTTTTTTTGAATGAAGTGGTTACGGGTATTATTTTCACAGCAGCCCTTCTCGCACTGTCGGTGTTGATATTAAATAAGCCGGTATAATAAGCTGTTAGATTCCCTGCAATGATCTGTTCATTCATGTTTACCTTACCCTCCAGGTACCACAAGAAAGCATAGGTCCAGTATTCCTCGCTTTTACTATTTGCCCAGCCGGGTGCGAAGCGAATATCTTCCACTCCTTTATAGGAAATGGAAGGAGCAAAACTGATAGGGATCAAAAATCGTTCAATACCCCAGTCTTTTGGTGTTGGTAGGTGATAGGGAGCCTCCCATTTGTGCCCATCAAATTCAGTTGTTGTTGTTTGCCCGTGACTGATTAAATGGGAGAAACCAAGCAGGAAGATCAATACGTATTTCATTTAGTGAATTTTTATTGCTGCTATTAAGTTACGCAGAATGTTTGCATTTTGAAAAACAGAAGGGATGTGCGGGAGACTGAACAGGAATCGCCGGAGGCGATAGAATACTGCTGCGAAACTACAAGTTTTGCAGAGTTGGGATTGAAAGTGATCCGATAATAAAGCGAAATGTTGGACTAGAATGGTTAGGTGTTTTATTAGTGGCTTTATGTTTTAAAAATCAAATTCAGATCCCTTCTTTGAAATTTCATTCATAATAGAAGTAAGGAAATTCTTAAAATGTGTATCAAGTTCTATGGCTAATTCTTTAACAGAGGCCTTGAATTTTTCTTGTTTTTGGGGTGAAAGATTTTTCATTCCGTCATATAGCGATTCTAAAGGTACCGCATCTATTGGTTTATTATTTCTGTCAGAAATGAATTTGCTGCCAAAATCATGACTTACTTTTTCAAGGTCTGTGAAAACGATTTTTACTTTTCCGTCTTTTATATAAAATTTTAGGGTATGATAAATGTCAATGTAAAATTTCGATCCTTTTAATAACCCGGCAGAATAAGTGGACACTATTTGTAAATAACCTTTGTAGGCTATATACCCTGCTTCTTTATCTTCAGCTTGTAGCGTGGCTTTTTGTGACTTATAGTTATTAACTGCCCAGTCCTTTATTTTTATAAAAAGCTGTTCTTTTGAAGTACTATCAACTTCAAAAATTCTCGTGTAATTAATTTTGGTATCAATAACGGGGAAAACATCATACATGAGGCTGTCTTGGCCTTTTGTCTCGGTAAACGAAGATAAGCAAAGTATAAGGCCTATTAAAGATGGGAATTTCTTTAAAAAAATACACATGGGTTATTGATTTGATGAATTGTAATTCAGATAAGTATTTAAGTGTTGTGTAAGTTTAAATTGAAGATACTTTAAAATGAATTTAGGCTGCAGCAATGTCCATAAGAAATATCCTTGTTATAAGTATATGACTTTTCTGCTTCACTCAGTACAGACTCCACTGAAGCTGATTGCAGTACCACAGCTTCCCAAATAATCCTTACCTTCGCCGCATGACAATTGAAAAATTATCTGATATGCGGTCCCGCATTGCCGGGGTAAGGAGGTTTCTTTGACGTCGAGAACCGACGATATAAAATTGAAGAAGACAAGCAGCTTTCGTTAAGTCCCGGTTTCTGGGACGACAACAAAAGGGCGACCGAAATTCTCAAAAACGCCAAGGTGAATGAGTATTGGGTGAAACTCTATGAGACGGC
>JAEUVP010000285.1 GCA_016786805.1 Chitinophagaceae bacterium
CCGCTGGTGGCAAATACCACACCTGTTCTGCCACTCACTCTGGCAAAACCCTGCGCAGCATGAATAGCTCCCTGCTCATGACGTACCAGTATATGCTTCAGTTTATCATTATAATCATACAAGGCATCATAGATCGGCATGATGGCACCACCCGGGTAACCAAAGACCGTATCCACACCTTCCGCTAAAAAAGCTTCCAGCACGGCCACACTACCGCTTACCTGGGTTGTTGGTTTGGTAGCTGGTTTCTCTTTTTTTATTGTCAGTGTTTCCATAATTATTTATTTTAAGCTTCATCGGTTACACAACCTTCGCTTGCATCTTTTACAAACTTTGCATATTTATATAATACACCTTTTGTTACTTTCAACTCCGGTTGTTTCCAGTTCTTACGTCTTGTCGCTATAATTTCGTCAGCCACTTGCAGGGTGATCTTATTATTCACTGCATCCAGTTCAATGATATCATCATCCTGTACTAATGCGATCAGGCCTCCTTCAAATGCTTCAGGAGTAATATGGCCAACAACAAAGCCATGTGAACCTCCGCTGAACCTTCCATCGGTGACAAGGGCCACATCCTTGCCAAGGCCAGCACCTGTGATAGCTGAAGTTG
The DNA here is from genome assembly GCA_016786805.1 of Chitinophagaceae bacterium. Taxonomy (GTDB): domain Bacteria; phylum Bacteroidota; class Bacteroidia; order Chitinophagales; family Chitinophagaceae; genus CADEDV01. The sequence goes on from JAEUVP010000285.1 coordinate 616, forward strand.
GTTTCAGCATTTCCGGCATACCCGGTGCACCTTTCGGGCCTTCATATCTTATCACCACCACATCCCCTTTTTTCACTCTTCCATTGGCAATGCCTGCCACTAAATCTTTTTCGCCATCAAATACACGGGCAGGCCCGGTAAATTTTTCGCCTTCTTTCCCGCTGATCTTCGCCACACTTCCTTTCTCGGCGAGATTTCCATACAGAATTTGCAGGTGCCCCGTTTTTTTCAATGGTTGTTCTACCGGGTAAATAATTTTCTGTGTGTCAAAATTCAGATCCGGAACACCTGCTAAATTTTCTGCTACCGTTTTACCGGTCACTGTCAAACAATCGCCATGGAGCAAGCCTTGTTGTAATAAATATTTCATTACGGATGGAATACCACCATGTTGATGCAGGTCCTGCATCAGGTATTTTCCAGAGGGTTTGAAATCGGCTAATACGGGTGTTTTATCACTGATGGCCTGGAAGTCATCCTGTGATAAGGGAACACCCACACTTTTTGCCATTGCTATTAAATGCAGCACGGCATTCGTACTGCCACCTAATATCATGATCACGGTAATTGCATTCTCAAATGCTTTGCGTGTCATGATATCAGAAGGTTTTATATCTTTTTCTAATAAATTCAGTATGGCTTTCCCGGCATCCAAACATTCTTTTTTCTTTTCCTCACTTAATGCAGGATTGGAAGAAGAGAAGGGTAAACTCATTCCCAATGCTTCAATAGCTGCTGCCATCGTATTGGCGGTATACATACCACCACAGGCACCGGCACCGGGACAGGAATGTTTGATGATCTCTTTAAAATCCCCTTCTTCAATTTGGCCCGCTATTTTCTTACCCAATGCTTCAAAAGCAGAAATGATATTCAGGTCTTCTCCTTTATAATGGCCGGGAGCAATAGTTCCGCCATATACCATAATGGAAGGACGGTTCAGCCGGCCCATCGCCATAATACTCCCGGGCATATTCTTATCGCAACCCGGAACAGCGATCAATCCATCATAATAAAATCCGCCACATACACTTTCAATGCTGTCAGCAATAAGATCACGGCTTACAAGGCTGTAACGCATTCCATCGGTACCATTACTGATACCATCGCTGATACCAATGGTATTAAAGATCAGCCCTACCATATTATTTTCCCAAACACCTTGCTTGATATCTTTTGCCAGGTCATTCAGGTGCATATTGCAGGTATTACCATCGTAGCCCATACTGCAGATACCCACCTGTGGTTTTTTAAAATCTTCATCTTGTAAGCCTATACCATACAACATGGCCTGTGCAGCCGGTTGTGTTACATCCTGCGTTATTGTTTTTGAATATTTGTTAAGTTCCTTCATGCCAGTGCTAATGATGATTTATATTCCTTTTCAGTGACTTTATGTTTGTAGACCTTTTGTATTGTTCTACTTACAGTTTCATTCCAGGGTTTTGGAAATTTAACGGCATCCAGGCTTTCCCAGCCGATTACTTCCGCAGCGGTACCGCAATAAAAAACGGCATCTGCCTGTTTTAATTCTTCTACAGTAAATTGTTTTTCTTCTACCTCAATCCCCAGTTCTTCACATATTTCCAGTACAGTTGCCCGGGTGATACCCGGTAATATATTTCCTAAAGCAGGTGTTACTAATTTGCCATCTTTCTCATAGAATAAATTCGCACCAGGCCCTTCTGCAACAAAGTCATTCATATCTGTCAACAGGGCTTCGTCGTAACCAGCGGCTTTGGCTTCCTGGCTGGCGAGAATAGAATTCACATAATGACCGCCAGCCTTTGCATGGATCTTAAATCCTTTTGGGTTTGGCCGCTGAAAAGAACTGGTCATCACTTTTAATAATTTATCGCCAAGAAAGGGTTGCATCTCCCAGGCTTCTATCACAATAAAGGATGCCTTATTTTCCACGAAACTCATATTGGCGGGAGCATAAACGACCGGCCGGATATAAGCATCCTGCAGTTTATTTTGTTTCAATACTTCGTAGGTAACAGCAATCAGTTCGGGTGTATCCCAGTGATAAGGCATATTCAGGGCCGCCGCCGAATTCTTCAGGCGTTCATAATGTTCCGTTTCTTTGAAGATCTTTGTTTCACCGCTGGCTGTTTTATACGAACGGATACCTTCAAATACAGAATAGCCATAGTGTAAGGACTGGCTATAGAGATCCATTTTTGCATCGGAAGCTTTTACAAAACTTCCATTGAGCCACAGTACCGTATGTTCATTATAATATGCTGCCATTTTATTTTTTTTAGGGGTATAAAAAAAGAACCCCGCCTTTTGGGAGGCGGGGTTCTTTGTATTGTTGGTTTTAGTTTATATACAATGTCCACCTCCATGCGTTGCAGGAATAATAATCACCACCACAATAATAATTGCAGTTATAAACGAGATGACATTATTGATGCGACTGTTTGCCATGAAGGATGTATTCCTGCTAAAAATACACCCGCCTCTTGAAAAAAAGAACTTAATGCGAAAATTTATTTCTAAAACAGAACAAACGTTCTGTTTTTATATGATCGTTGATTTTCTTAATTCGATATTTTCCTTCTTCACGGAGCCTGGTATCTTTCCACTTACATAATCACTGATCAGTTCACCCAAGGTGGAGGTGAAATAAAAATTAACCGGGTCAATATCTTTTGTCACAAAACCATTTTGCAGGGTCCATTCCGTTGCTTCTTTTACCAGGGCCGCTTCCTCTTTCAATCCGAAATGCTCTAAGAGCATGGCGGCCGATAAAACCGATCCCAGCGGGTTAGCAATATCTTTCCCGGCTGCCTGCGGGTAAGAGCCGTGAATAGGCTCAAACAAAGCAGCACCTTTACCAATGGAAGCAGAAGGTAATAAGCCAAGTGAACCACTGAGCACACTGGCTTCATCACTGATGATATCGCCAAACATATTCTCCGTGAGGATCACATCAAATTGTTTGGGATTTAAAATGATCTGCATAGCTGCATTATCCACGAACATATAATCAACGGTAACATCTGCATACTCCACTGCTATTTCCTGCACCACTTTTCTCCAGAGCCGGGATGTTTCTAACACATTGGCTTTGTCAACCAGTGTCAGTTTCTTTTTTCTTTTTTGTGCATACTGGAAAGCGAGATGGCTTACTCTTTCAATTTCTTCTCTTGTGTACACACAATTGTCGGATGCTTCTGTTTTTTCTTCGTTGATCTTCTTTTCCCCGAAATAAATACCCCCGGTAAGTTCCCGGAAAATAATAAAGTCAACTCCTTCGAGATTTTTGCTTTTCAACGGAGATAAATGTTGCAGGGAAGGGTAGGTATTGATGGGACGGATATTGGCAAACAGCTGTAATGATTTACGCAGTTTCAGTAAGCCCTGTTCCGGTCTCACTTTGGCAGTCGGGTCATTATCGTATTTAGGATGACCAATCGCACCAAACAACACTGCATCGCTGTTCAAACAAGCTTCAATGGTTGCATCCGGCAGCGGGTTTCCTGTTTTGTCAATGGCATCAGCTCCCATCAGCTGGTAGCTATAAGTAAATTCATGGCCGAAGTTTTCTGCAATCGCATTCAGTACCCTCACCGATTGTTTGGTTACTTCCGGGCCAATGCCATCTCCTTCAATGACTACAATGTTCTTTTTCATGATAGGGTTTTATTTATACTCGTTGTTTTTCGAATGTTTCAATGTCCGCTTTATTGCTCAGTAAAAAATCTATATCATCATAGCCATTCAGCAGGCAGGTCTTTTTATAAGGGTTGATATCAAAATGCTCTTGCTCCCCGGTAGAATTGATCCTGATGGTTTGTTGTTCAAGGTCCACGGTCAGTTCCGTATTGTTATCCTGCAAAAAGATCCGTTGCAGGAATTCATCACTCACCTGCACCGGCAGCACACCGTTGTTCAATGCATTGTTCCGGAAGATATCGGCAAAAAAACTGGAGACCACCACCCGGAAACCATAATCCAGAATGGCCCAGGCAGCATGTTCCCGGGAGGAACCACAACCAAAATTTTTTCCAGCCACTAATATCTCGCCGTCAAACTGTGACATATTCAGCGGGAAGTCAGC
>JAEUVP010000293.1 GCA_016786805.1 Chitinophagaceae bacterium
CGCAAATCCTAATAATATTGAGGCCACCTATTGGTTGGGTCAAACCTACCTGGATATGGATAAAAATGACCTGGCCCGCCAGTTGTATGATAAAGCACTGACGGCAAGCTCCAATGCACCGTTGGTACTGGTGGGAAGAGGTCATGTGGACCTGCTGGATAATAAAACAGCAGATGCCCGCCAGAAATTCGAGACTGCCATTACCATGACCCGCACCAAAAAAGGCGACGATCCTGTTATCCTGAACGCTGTGGGCCGTGCCAATGTGGATGCGAAGAATGGTGACCTGGCTTATGCAGTGGCTAAACTGGAGGATGCGGTAAAAAGAGACGATAAAAATGCGGAGATCTACCTGAACCTGGGTAATGCCTATCGCAAAGCCAAACCTGGTGAAGGTGGTGGCCAGGCTTTCCAGAACTATAAAAAAGCACTGGATGTTAACCCCAATTTTGCGGTGGCGTATATAAGGCTGGCTAAATTATTTGAAGCGCAAAGAAATGGGGAGTTATATCTTGAGAACCTGAACAAGGCCGTGGAAGTTGATACAAAGTTTTCCCTCGGCTATTACGAGTTATTCTATTATTACTTCTATCGGGGTAAAGCTGTTGAAGCAGAAGATTATCTGAAAAAATTTATTGACAGCAAACTGCCCGAGACATATATAGAAGACCAGCGTATGTATGCAGAACTATGCTGGTATCGGAAAGATTTTACCTGTGCTATAACTAAAGCGGAATCAGTAGTAGCATCTATGGGAGAGGGGTCCAAGCCCAAGGTGCTGAAACTACTTGCGGATTCTTACTTTCAAAAAGGTGACTATGAAAATGCAAAAAAATATATCGACTGGTATTTCACTAAGAAACCAGAAGATGCTACCGCATTAGACTTGGGCCTGAAAGCCGATATCTATTCAAAGATTCCCGGCCAAGAAGATGCACTCTATGCAATCTATCTTGAAGGAGTAAGAATTGATACAGTAGTAGAAAATAAAATTGATCTGCTGAAAAGTGCAGCGGCTTACTTCAAAGGGAAAGGCCAGCGGGATAAAGAAGGAGATATGTGGGCAAAACTGGTGGAAGTAAAGCCCAAACCCACACTGACCGATTATTTTGAAACTTCCCGTGCTTATTATTTCGGCAAAAAATATCCTCAGTCGAGGGACTTTGCATTGCTGATGATCGAGAAATATCCAGCAGAAAGTTTTGGGTATGACTGGGCTTATAACAACAGCCAGGTTATGGACACCGTAAAAAAAGACAGTATTGCTGTTCCGGATGCGCTGAAACTCTTTGAATTTGCACAGAAGGATACCGTGAAATTCAAAGCTCAGTATATAAAGACAGCCAGGTTCCTCGCTGTGTATTATACCAATGATGCCAGGGATAAAGAAAAGGCGCTTGAGTATTTGAAAAAATGGCAGGAAGCTGATGTGGCCAATGCACCTACCATACAGCAGTATATTGACCAGTTGCAAAAATCACCTGCTGCAAAACCAGGCACGCCCAGGGGAAATGCACAACCTCCCCGCCAGGGAACGGCCCCTAAACCAACAACAAAGCCAGCTACAACTACTAATAAAGTAGCCGCTGTAAAGAAATAGAACTCGGTTTTCTTCTTTTACTTTTAGAATCCCTTGCCCTTGTGGCGGGGGATTCTTGTTTTCGCTGGCTTTCAGCCAACTAAATTTATTTTATCAGGTAATTTGCTGTGGCCGTCTTATTTTTGCCCGAAGAGAAAAACCTATGTTCCATTTGCTCCAGACAGGCCTTAATTCCACTGATGCCGGCTCTTACCTCCCGGTAGGTATACAGATTATGATTGCGGTTGGGTTGGTCGCTTTCCTGATGTTTGCCACCCACATGCTGGGCCCCAAAAGAAAAACAACGGATAAACTGCAGAATTTTGCCAGTGGAATTGAAAGCCACGGGGATGCCCGTCAGCCGATGGCGATCAAGTATTTCCTGACAGCGATCCTTTTTGTGTTGTTTGATGTGGAGGTAATCTTCTTTTACCCCTATGCAGTTAATTTCAGGGAGCTTGGCTGGAACGGGTTCTGGGCAGTGCTGATGTTTGTAGGCTTTTTCCTTTGCGGGTTCACTTATATCATAAAAAAAGGTGCCCTGAAGTGGGAAGACTGATGTGTGGCTGTGCAAATTTGAGAATGTGAAAATGAAACTTAAAGAGGAGTTGGGTTGTTATAAAGACTAAATTTTCGGATTGCACGATTATCAAACTTTCAAATTGTAATTATGTCCCGTCCTGTATCATATAATCTCATCAAAAAGCCACTGGAAGCGGATATCAGCATTGTTGATATGCCCGAGGGCAGCATGGGAGAAGGCTTTTTTGCTACTTCCCTGGATAAAGTGATTGGCCTGGCCCGCAAAAATTCCATCTGGCCTTTACCGTTTGCCACGTCCTGCTGTGGTATCGAATTCATGGCTACCATGGGTTCGCATTATGACCTGGCCCGTTTTGGTTCTGAACGGGTGGGATTCTCTCCCCGCCAGTGCGACCTCCTGATGGTGATGGGAACCATCGCAAAAAAAATGGGACCGGTGGTGAAGCAGGTGTATTTACAAATGGCCGAACCAAGATGGGTAATGGCAGTAGGAGCATGCGCCAGCAGCGGTGGCATATTTGATACCTATAGTGTATTGCAGGGAATTGACCAGGTGGTGCCGGTGGATGTATATGTGCCGGGTTGCCCGCCCAGGCCGGAAGCAATCATTGATGGAGTGATGCGAATACAGGACCTGGTAGGAAAAGAAAGCTTACGAAGAAGAAACGGTGAACAATACAAAGGATTATTAGAAAGTTACGGCATACAATAGGCAACGCTGCCAATTTGATAATTTGACAAGGAAGCAATGGCAATAACGAACGATATAATAAAGCAACGGCTGATTGAGAAATTTGGTGAACAGGTGACCGGCTTTGAAGAACCTTACGGTATGCTCAGTTTTGAAGCACCGAAGGAACTGAACCTGAAAGTCCTCAACTTCCTGTATGATGATGATGAACTGAAGTTCCGTTTTATGACAGACCTCACGGGTGTACATTACCCAGACCAGGCCGGCCGGGAACTGGCGGTTGTTTATCATCTCCACAACCTGGTGGATAATATCCGCATCCGTTTCAAAGTATTTACTGATATCAATAAACCTGATATATATACTGCATCCGGGCTGTTTTCAGCAGCCAACTGGATGGAGAGAGAGACTTATGATTTTTTTGGAGTGAACTTTGTCGGTCACCCGAACCTGAAACGAATCCTGAACGTGGAGGAAATGGATTATTTCCCGCTGCGTAAAGAGTTTCCATTGGAAGACCAGACAAGGATAGACAAAGATGATGAGATGTTTGGAAGAGGAGGAACAATTAATTAATGCGGTAATTAGAGAATTTGGAAATGAGTAACGTTTTTTAATTTCCAAATTGTCCAATTCAAGAATTTTCAAATCGAATCATGTCAGAACATCATATCAAATTACCAGAAGGAAGTATAGAGAAAACCACTACTACGCTGAACCTGGGTCCTACCCACCCGGCCACGCATGGAGTGATGCAGAACATACTTGAATTAGATGGTGAAAGAATCGTTTCCACCGAGCAGACCATCGGTTATATTCACCGTGCTTTTGAAAAGTTGGCTGAACGCCGCCCGCTGGCACAGATCACAACTCTCACCGACCGGTTGAATTATTGCTCCTCGCCGCTCAATAATATGGGCTGGCACCTGACCTGTGAAAAATTGTTGGGTGTTAAAACACCAAAACGAGTTGACTATCTCCGCGTCATCATCATGGAACTTGCCAGGATATCAGATCACCTGATCTGTAATTCCATCGTGGGGGTAGATGCGGGTGCATATACCGGGTTCCTTTATGTAATGCAGTACCGTGAACTGATCTATGAGAT
>JAEUVP010000314.1 GCA_016786805.1 Chitinophagaceae bacterium
TTCAACCGGGATTGGAACGAAGCACAGTTTGATACAGAATCCAGGTTGCAGGGAGAACCTGGTTCCATATCCGAAATACATTATACACCCGGTACACCCCGTTTTATCAAAGCAGGTATCAGTTTTAGTTTCTGATCAGGAAAAAGTTTTAGCAAGACCTTCGTCAAATGAACGGGGCTGGTAATCCAGTTCATTTTTTGCTTTTTCAATATTGAATCCTGTCTTCGGGGGGCGTTTAGCAGGCTGTGTAAAATCAGCAGCAGTTACTTTTTTGAGGAGTGATTTATTCAGCTTGAGAAAATCAGCTGCTTTGATGGCCATTTCATAGGGTGTGAGTATATCTGCGCCGGATAAATGATAAATACCGGTAGCCTTCTTTTCAATGATCGCCACAATACCTGCCGCAAGATCTTCTACGTAAGTGGGTGTCCTTACCTGGTCATTCACTACACTGTACTCCTCTCCTTTTTCCAGCTTCTCTTTTACTATGCTGAGAATATTTGATCGTCCTGCCAGGGGTTTACCATATACTAATACCGTTCTTGCAATAGCCCAGTCAAATGCATATTCTTTCACGATCTCTTCTGCTTCCAGTTTTGTTTTGCCATAAAAATTAACCGGTGATGGAATATCTGTTTCACTATACATACCTTTTTCCCCATCGAAAACAAAATCAGTGGATACAAAAACAAAAAAGGATCGATACGCCTCTGCATTCGTCAATAAGGTGACTGTTCCTTCCACATTGATGAGATAAGCCTGCCATTGTTCCTTTTCACAATCGTCCGGCTTGCTCATCGCTCCGGCATGAACCACTACTGATGGTTGATACTTTTCAAATAGATCGTGAACAGCAAACGGATCGGTAAAATCCATTGGTTCATAATCAAAATTATCAACTCCTGTAAAGGAAAGCCTGCATTCCCCTTTACCTGTAGCGATAACAGGGTATTGTTTTTGCAGCAGTTGCTGCACCAGGTAATTACCGAGGAAACCATTTGCACCCGTAACCAGAATTCTCATCTTCAAAAATAAAGCTATTACAAACAAAAAATCCTGCCATCAATGACAGGATTTTCCGGTTCGTTTGTCTTTATTATGGTTTATTCAATTCTTCCACCAGGACAGAAATTTCACTTTCGCTTTTCAGCTTTAATTTTTTAGCAGTGGCCACTTCATCAATTTTAGCAGCCAGTTCCGGCAATGCATCCTGCAATGCCTGCTTGCTGTTCTTGATCTTTTTTATTTTACCACCTGGTGTATAGATATACAGCTGCGCTGTAGTAATGATCTCTTTACGGCTGTAATCACCTAATGTAGCGGCATCCTCTACTTTTTGTGACATAAATTTCAGCAAATGTACCTTTGGACCGAGTGATAATACCTGATACACAGAATTATCATCATGCCCGTCAACTTCAGGATAACCGGCTTTGAACATCACATGCTTTATATTACCACTGTTATCTGCCTGGTCATAAGAAACCAGTTCAAAGAATTCCAATTTCAGTTCTTCCCCGTTCTTTAATACCATCACTGCATTATTGAAAATATTGAACTTGACCGGAACGCCTGTTACCACTTTCCCTTGCCCCAGTTCCACAGCTCCCTGCTGGTAATCGGCCGTTAAAAAAGGAGAGCCATTGATTTCCGCCAACGCAGGAAGACGAAAAGGTTTTGCCGGAAGTTCATCAATGGTGCCTTGTTCAACCTTCACAGCCGCAGAATCTGTTGTTTGTGATTTCACTGCTGATACAGAAAAAAAGAATACAACTATAGTCGCAATAGTAAAAAAGGAAATGTGTTTTCTCATGTGAAAATTTTAGGATTTGCAAATATAGTGGCCGCATCAGTTCAATCAACACCACTCATCATGATTATTGACAAGTTTATTTTTCTTATTATTTTTTTATTTCATACCAAATGAAAAGGCCCTGCTTCAAAAATGAAACAAGGCCGGCTTCAATAAAAGATTGTATGCTAAAACGCTTTTTTAGTTCCTGGGATCGTTGGCTCTGTATAATTCATTCCAAGATTGTACATGGTAAAGCTCCAGATATCTGTTGCTTCCTCTATTTGTTTGCTGGTGGGTTTACCTGCACCGTGCCCTGCCTTACTTTCAATCCGGATCACTGTGGGGTTGGTACCTGCCTGTGCTGCCTGTAATGCAGCTGCAAATTTGAAAGAATGGGCCGGTACTACCCGGTCGTCATGATCAGCCGTAGTAACAATAGTTGCCGGGTAACTTACACCAGGTTTTAAATTATGCAACGGCGAATATTTGGAGAGATAACTGAATGCGTCAGCACTATCACTACGTCCGTACTCCACAGCCCAGGCCCAGCCAATGGTGAACTTGTGATAACGGAGCATATCCATCACCCCTACCTGTGGAATAGCGACTTTGAAAAGATCAGGCCGCTGCGTCATGGCTGCACCGACCAATAAACCACCATTACTGCCACCCCGAATGGCAATTTTGCTTTTAGTGGTATATTTTTCTTTGACCAGGTATTCGGCAGCACCAATGAAATCATCAAAAACGTTCTGCTTGTTTTCTTTCATCCCTGCCTTATGCCATTTTTCGCCATATTCACTGCCACCACGCAGGTTCACCACGGCATAAATACCACCCTGCTCCATAAAGAAAGCATTACTGACACTAAAGCCCGGGGTTGAGGGGATATTAAAACCTCCGTATCCGTAAATCAAAGCCGGGTTAGTACCATCCAGTTTCATTCCCTTTTTATAGGTCAGGAACATCGGCACTTTGGTACCATCCTTACTGGTAAAGAAAACCTGTTT
>JAEUVP010000318.1 GCA_016786805.1 Chitinophagaceae bacterium
GCTGAACAGCGAACCGAACCCCGAACGGAGCGTCGCAATCACAGCCTGATCAGGGCTCAAAAGCCGGTCAAACAATCCCTCAAAAACCGCCTAAAAGCCGTACCTTCGCCGCTCTTGAAAATGAGGTAAATCGTTTATGAAGAATATCCGCAATTTCTGCATCATCGCACATATTGACCACGGCAAATCTACCCTGGCTGACAGGCTGTTGCAAAGCACCGGCACCATCAGCGACCGGGATATGATGGACCAGGTGCTGGATGATATGGACCTGGAACGGGAAAAGGGCATTACCATTAAGAGCCATGCCATCCAGATCAACTATAAACATACGGACGGGCAGGAGTATATCCTGAACCTGATCGATACACCCGGCCACGTTGACTTCAGTTATGAAGTGAGCCGGGCACTGGCTGCCTGCGAAGGTTGTTTGTTGCTGGTGGATGCCACACAGGGGATACAGGCGCAGACGATATCCAATTTGTATTTAGCCATTGATAATGACCTGGAAATTATTCCTGTTATTAACAAGATCGATATGGACGGGGCGATGATCGAAGAAGTAGAAGACCAGATCATTGAACTGATCGGTTGTAAGAAAGAAGAAATATTGCATGCCAGCGGACGTACGGGTTTGGGGGTGGACAAAGTGCTGGATGCAATTGTGAACCGTATACCTGCACCGGTGGGTAAACCGGATGAGCCGTTGCAGGCATTGATCTTCGATAGTATGTTCAATTCATTCCGTGGTATTATCGTGTATTTCCGGGTACGAAACGGGAAGATCAGGAAAGGCGATAAAGTAAAATTTGTCAGTACGGACCAGGAATATGAAGCAGATGAAGTGGGTATATTGAAACTGAAGATGACGGAGAAGAAAGAAGTGTTGTGTGGTGATGTGGGCTACCTGATCACGGGTATCAAAAATGCGAAGGAAGTAAAAGTGGGGGATACGATCACCTTAGCTGCAAATCCAACGAAGGAGATCATCAAGGGTTTCCAGGAAGTGAAGCCGATGGTATTTGCCGGTATTTTCCCGGTGAATACGGATGATTTTGAAGAATTGCGGGATTGCATGGATAAACTGCAATTGAATGATGCTTCACTGACGTATGAATTAGAAACATCACAGGCACTCGGTTTTGGTTTCCGTTGTGGTTTCCTGGGTATGCTGCACATGGAGATCATCCAGGAACGGTTGGAGAGAGAGTTTAACCAGACGGTGATCACTACGGTACCCAACGTTAGCTTTATTGCTTACACTACCAAGGGAGAGAGGATCATTGTAAATAACCCGACGGAGTTCCCGGATGCGGTAAAAACAGAACGGATCGAAGAACCGTTTATCAAAGCACAGATCATTACCAAGCCGGAGTATATCGGTAATATCATGACGCTTTGCCTGGGCAAAAGAGGGATGCTGATGAACCAGAGCTACCTGACCACTACAAGGGTGGAACTGATCTTTGAAATGCCATTGACAGAGATTGTATTTGATTTCTACGATAAATTAAAATCACAGACCAGGGGATATGCTTCCTTTGATTATCATCCCATTGGTTTCCGGGATGCAGATATTGTGAAGATGGATATCCTGCTGAATGGTGATAAAGTGGATGCCTTAAGTGCACTGATCCACCGCAGCAAGGGGCAGGAGTTTGGAAGAAAGTTGTGTGAGAAGTTAAAAGAACTGGTTCCCCGCCAGCAATTCCAGATCGCTATACAAGCCGCTATCGGGGCTAAAGTATTAGCCAGGGAAACGATCTCTGCCATGCGGAAGGATGTTACTGCTAAATGTTATGGTGGTGATATAAGCCGGAAACGTAAATTGTTAGAGAAGCAAAAAGAAGGTAAGAAGCGGATGCGCCAGATCGGTAATGTGGAAGTACCACAGGAAGCTTTCTTAGCGGTATTGAAGCTGGACGACTAAGCAAAATCGGTATAAAAAATTAAAAGGCATCAATCCATTGATGCCTTTTTTGTTATCAGTTATCGTAATTGATGGGCGATTTATTATCCTTCGGCTTTTGTTTGTTCTTATCTGTATTCTTATCCGATTTCTCCTGCAATTTGAATTCATTCTTATTGCCGCGACTGTCCATCAACGGGTCACCAACCGGGGCTTGCCCGTCCTGCAGTTTAAAGTTGAATACTTTATCAATGTGCACCCATTTCCCATTTTCCCATTTGTATCCTTCATTATCTCCATCCGGGATCATCGTGAAGGATAATTCGGGCTGATCGGTTTCTGATATCAGGTGATCCACCAGTATCATATCCATATCAGGAATATAATTAGCGAGCACCCTTGTTCCTTTTTTAAACTCCAGGCTCATACGGTATTTCGGTTTTTGGGGAATACTATCCTGCTCATAGGTAAAGAAAGGGCCGCCGAAAACCGGTTCATTCTTTTCGTTGAAGTACATTACTTCGATCCATTTTTTCTGTGTATTCACGCCATTAAAGTCTAAGCCAAACAAGGTGTAGTAATTTTTACCCTTGTGTTGTGTTTTGATGATATTGTAATAAATAGCCCCGATCCAGTTGCGGGCC
>JAEUVP010000321.1 GCA_016786805.1 Chitinophagaceae bacterium
CCGCTGCCATTTTATAAATGATCTTTCCCACGGCAGTACTGCCTGTATAAAAAACATGATCAAACGAAAAATTATTCATCATGGCTGGCACAACAACAGCACCATCGCCAGGTACATAACAGATATATTCCGGCGGGAAAATAGCTTCGATGATCTTTTTCATGATCATTTCAGTAGCTGTTGCAAATTCGCTGGGTTTTAAGACAACACAATTGCCTGCTGCAATAGCACCGATCATTGGGTTGATGAGTAATTGAAAGGGATAATTCCAGGGGCCAATGATCAGCACCAGGCCTAAAGGTTCTTTCAGCACTTTGCTGCCGGAGGGAAGATTGAGTAAGTTGGTGGCTACCTTTTCCGGTTCCATCCAGCTTTTAAGATCTTTTATTGCTGCATTAAGTTCGGAAATAACCATCCCCGTTTCTGTCACCCAGGTTTCCTCGGGGCTTTTTTTCAGATCGGCATATAATGCATCGTACAGATCCTGTTCATGTGCGAGGATCGACTGTTTCAATTTCTGTAATTGCTCCTTTCTGAACGCATATGATTTTGTAATGCCTGAATCAAAATACTGCCGCATTTTTTCCAGGTGGCTGATATGGTCCATTAGTTCTAATTTTATGGAAAGTTAGGTAAAACCCTGAGCAGTATGACCGATGAGTATTTCATGATGCAGGCCCTGAAAGAAGCTAAAAAAGCTTTTGAAGATGGTGAAATACCCGTGGGTGCTGTGGTGGTGATGAATGAAAAAATAATTGCCCGGGGGCATAATATGACGGAACGGCTGAACGACCCCACTGCTCATGCCGAGATGATCGCATTAACCTCTGCTTTTAATTTATTAGGCAGCAAATACCTGCCGGATGCCACTTTATATATTACCCTGGAACCATGTTTCATGTGTGCAGGTGCCATTTACTGGAGCAAGGTTGGTAAGATCGTATATGGAGCAGATGATGAAAAGAACGGGTACAAAAAAACAGCGGGTACCAACTGGCCTTTTCACCCGAAAGCAGAACTCATCAGGGGTGTTTTGAAGGATGATTGTGCCCAACTGATGAAAGATTTTTTTAAAGATAAAAGATAGCTCATGGCAAAAGCTACTAAATCAATTGCCTCTCATCCCAGGAGTGGAAGAGAAATGAAGATCGAAACTGCCATATACGAACCTTTCAAGGCAGCGATTCTCCAAAGCCTCAAAGGCAGTAAGGGCAAAAGCTTCACTGAACTGACAGACGATGTGGTAAAGATCATCCGGAAGAGAATGCCTGAATTTTCGAAATCTGTTCCCTGGTACACCATTTCCATCCGGCTTGACCTGGAAACAAAGGGTATCGTGGAAACATTTACCGAAAAAGGTAAAAAACTGAACCGTTTGAAGCCGGGGTTTTCGAAATAAGAAACAATTCATTTTTCATTCCTGCCCGTTCAACCACATCTTCTTACTTTTGTTATCCATTAAACAATATTATCACTCTTTAAAAAATAAACTATGGCATTTACATTAGCACCTCTTCCTTATGCACACGATGCACTGGAACCGCATATTGACACCCTGACCATGCAGATACATCATGGCAAACACCACCAGGCCTATGTTGATAATCTCAATAAAGCAGTAGCTGGTACACCCAATGAAAATAAATCGCTGGAGGAACTGGTAGCTGTTGCAGGATCTATTTCACCAGCCGTCCGCAATAATGGCGGAGGCCACTGGAACCATACTTTCTTCTGGGAAAGTTTGGCTGCGAATGCAGGTGGTACTCCATCCGGTAAACTGGCGGATGCTATCAACAGCTCCTTTGGTTCTTTTGATGCTTTCAAAGAAAAATTTGCCAACGCCGGTATGACCCGCTTCGGCAGTGGCTGGGCCTGGTTACTGGTAAAAGATGGTAAACTGGAAGTTTCCTCTACGCCTAACCAGGATAACCCGTTGATGGATGTGGCAGAAGTAAAAGGTACTCCAATTTTAGGTGTGGATGTATGGGAGCATGCTTACTACCTGAAATACCAGAACAAAAGGGCTGATTACCTGGCTGCTTTCTGGAACGTGGTGAACTGGGATAAAGTAGCAGAACGCTTTGCAAAAGCATAATTAAATACACGATACTGAAAACCGCCCTGCCAAACAGGGCGGTTTTTTATTTCCGCAAGAATCGGGTTGAATAAGGATTCTTTGCAGCTTAGTTTTGTGTGTATATGAACGACTACCAGCGTATAGCAGCCGCCATTGAATTTAT
>JAEUVP010000137.1 GCA_016786805.1 Chitinophagaceae bacterium
TTGGTGATGCGTTTTTGCAGGTCGCTGAAATAACCGGGTGATGATTTGGGCCAGTTAGAAATACTTTGGGCCAGTTCGGATGTTTTTTTTGGATCTGCTTTTAAGGCATTCACCACATCCACCCAATCCATGGCATGTAAATGATAGAAGTGGACCACATGGTCGTGCATGTACTGGGCACAGAACATGATATTCCGCACCATTTCTGCATTCGGTGGCACCACAATATCCAGGGCATCTTCCACGCAACGTACGGAAGTGAGAGAGTGTACAGAAGTACATACGCCGCATACACGGCCTACAAAAGCCCATGCATCACGGGGATCACGGCCTTTTAAAATTTCTTCCAGCAACCGCACCATGGTGCCACTGCTGAAGGCATCTTTTATTTTTCCATCCTCAATATCTGCTTCTATGCGTAAGTGACCTTCGATCCTCGTAACGGGGTCAACAACAATTCTTGTACTCATTATTTGTAGTTTGTAAAGTCAGTAAATGGGTTTAGTCTTTCAGCTCCTGTTCGCTGTCCTTTCCTTCTTTCTCCAGGTTCTTGATCAGTTTTTTCTTGCGGACATTGGTCATCACCGCATGTGCACCTAAGGCAACAGCGGTAACACCTAATGCCACTTTACCAACCTGATCAGCCGTGGCCTCGATACCAAAGCCGGGGAATGCTGAAGCTCTTTCATAGATGCGTCCGTTGTCCCAGTAATTTTCTTCACTGCATCCAAAGCAACCATGGCCTGACTGGATCGGGAAGCTGACACCATTATTCCACTTGGTAACACCGCAGGCATTATAGGTGGATGGGCCTTTACAACCTACCTTATATAAACAATATCCCTTTTTCGCATTATCATCATCAAAACTTTCTACATACAGACCGGCATCATAATAGGGTCTGCGGTAGCAGGTATCATGCACTCTCTTACTGTAAAAGGCTTTGGGTCTTCCTAAACCATCGAGTTCAGGTAAGCGGCCAAACGTAACCACATGCACAATAACACCGGCCATTACTTCACCAATCGGAGGACAACCCGGCACTTTGATGATTGGTTTTCCTTTGAGGAGTTTATGAATTGGTGTGGCAGATGTTGGATTAGGTTTCGCAGCCTGTACACAACCATTGCTGGCACAACTGCCCCATGCAATCACTGCTTTGGCACCTTCTGCTGCTTCTTCCAATATCTGCATAGAGGTTTTTCCGCCGATCATGCAATACACCCCATCTGCAGCGGTGGGCACACTGCCTTCCACACATAATATATACTCACCTTTGTATTTGGTCATGGTATTCTTCATGGCTTCTTCTGCCTGGAAGCCGGAAGCGGCCATCAGTGTTTCAGAATAATCCAGTGATATCTGGTCGAGCAATACATCCGCCACAATGGGGTGAGAAGAACGGATGAAGGATTCACTGCAGCAAGTACATTCCTGGAAATGCAGCCAGATCACCGGGAGCCTTGGCTTTACCGTCATCGCCTTTACCACCTGCCCGATGGCAGCATTTTCAAGGCCGAGGTAAGCAGCCATCAGCGTACAGAACTTTAAAAAGTCCTTGCGGGAATAGCCTTTTCTTTTAAACTCCTCGAGGTAAGTAGGAGTTTGCTGAACAGTTTCATTGTTCATATAGCAGCAATTTTATGGCAACAAAATGCCGTGAGGGAAAAAGGGGTTTAGCAATTTTATTGATAGTACTGTGACAATGCGATGACAACTGTCAATTTCAGTAGTGATAAAAGTCAGTACCGGATAGCGGGAATGATTCTAATATTAATTATCAATAAATAGTTGCCATATGAAGAGGTTCATGTCTTTTATTATCACATTCGCAGCAATGCCTGCCGCATTTGCCCATGAAGGTCATGGAGATCATACACACGGAGGATATACCATCACTCACTATTTTGTAGAACCAGAACACCTGGTTGCATTAGTGGCCGGAGTTGCTGTAGTGGTGTTGCTCGTGAACCGCTTCAGGAAAGCGACCAGCAACAAATGACCTATGCATGAGTTATCGATCGTGATGAGCATCCTGGATATTGCTGAAAAAGAATCAGCGAAAAATAATGCTGTGCAGATAGACGAAATAGAATTAGAAATTGGCGAATTGAGTGGTATTGATATGCCGGCTTTTGATTTTGCCTGGCAACAGGCGGTCAAATCAACCAAACTGGAAGGAGCTGCCCGGATCGTTACCCATATACCCGGCGAAGGACTTTGTATGGATTGTGAAGCGGTTTTTCCTATGCATCAATTGTACAAGCCCTGCCCGGTTTGCAGTCACCATTTTATCACCATACTAAAAGGAAAAGAACTGAGAGTAAAATCACTGGTCATTAACTGAAACGATAACCCTCTTAAACTAATTTTATGTGTGCAACCTGCGGATGCGATTCCAATGCTTCAAGTTCCATTCAACATATTGGTGAACACAACCACCCTCATGATCATGCACATGAACATGATCACTCCCATTCACATGGTAAAACCATTGTTGCAGTAGAAAAAGATATACTGCACGAGAATAACCTGCTGGCCCAGCGCAACCGGGGTTACTTTGATGCGAAAAATATTTTAGCCCTCAACCTGGTCAGCTCTCCCGGTTCAGGAAAAACCTCGTTACTTGAACGAACGCTGACGGATATGAAAGGCGAATTTCCTTTTTATGTCATCGAAGGTGATCAGCAAACAACAAGAGATGCCGACCGTATTCATGCCACCGGTACCAAGGTGGCACAGATCAATACAGGCAAAGGATGTCACCTCGATGCGCATATGATCTTACATGCCCTGCAGGGAATGAAGCCGGTGGAAAATGCAGTCCTGTTCATTGAGAATGTCGGCAACCTGGTTTGCCCGGCTATGTTTGATCTCGGCGAAAAGGAAAGAGTGGTGATCATCAGTGTAACAGAAGGAGACGATAAACCGATCAAGTACCCGGATATGTTCCATACTTCCACCCTCTGTATTATTAATAAAGTTGACCTGCTGCCCTATGTTCCTTTTAGCCTGGATAAAGTAAAAGAATATGCCAGGCAGGTAAATCCGGCACTGGAATTTATTGAACTGAGTTGTACGAGTGGCGAAGGTTTATCCGGCTGGTACCAATGGCTGAAAGCAAAAGTTCCTGTCACTGAAACTGTATAACGTTGACCGGCATATATATTATTAACTGTCATGAACACTTATCATATCCATATCGGCGGGTTGGTACAGGGAGTCGGTTTCCGGCCCTTTGTATGCCGGCTGGCTGAATCGATGCAGCTCAAAGGATGGGTGAGCAATGGCAACGATGGGGTTCATATAACAATTACGGCCACAGAAAAAGAAGCTTCATTATTTTATGAAAAGCTAACCAGTATCCCTCCGGGGAATGCGATCATCCGCAGCCATGGAATGACGAAAGTGGCCGATGAGATCTTCACAGTTTTCAGTATCCGGGAAAGTGATGCTTCTGCCAAACCCGATCTTTTACTGACACCGGATATTGCAATTTGCTCCCATTGCCTAACTGAAATAACCGATAGTGCAAACCGGCGGTATCAATATCCCTTCACTACTTGTTTGGAATGCGGCCCGCGATATTCTATTGCCACAGCCCTTCCTTATGACCGGGAGCATACCACGATGGCGGAACTAACGATGTGTTCTCATTGTGCTGTTGAATATAATGATATACACGATCAGCGGCATTACAGCCAGACGAATTCCTGCCCGGATTGCAGTATTCCCATGCATTTATACAATAACCAGGGAGAGGAAATATGCAGTGACAGTGAGTGTATACTGATCATGGTGAACAAGGCATTGGAAGACGGGCATATCATTGCCGTGAAAGGTATTGGTGGTTACTTATTGATAACAGATGCCACCAAAAAACTGGCCATCCAAACCTTGCGTGACCGCAAACATCGCCCGGCAAAACCATTTGCCGTGATGTATCCTTCTATCGAAATGATGGAAGCTGATATTTATTTAACGCATAAAGAAAAAGAAATCTTGTCGGGGAAAATAGCTCCCATTGTTTTGTGTAAATTAAAAGATGAGCAACAAAGCGGTTTGTGCACTCACGATATTGCGCCGGG
>JAEUVP010000353.1 GCA_016786805.1 Chitinophagaceae bacterium
GCAAACAGAGGAGAATCCAAAGGTATTTAAATGGATCATGATCACCTATAACATAAAGACAGCTCCAGAGAATGAAGACAAGGTGCGGAAAGCAATTGACCTTTCCCTGGAAAAATATTGTGGTGTTTCAGCCATGTTGCGCAAAAATTCACCCATTAATTATAAATTGGAAATCCTGAAATAGGCTTATGCTTTCAATGAAGTCACAATATGCCTTTAAGGCATTGAGTTATCTGACGTTAAAGTTTAACGAGGGTCCCGTGCTGATCTCTGAGATCGCCAAAAAGAAGAAGATCCCGTTAAAGTTTCTCGAAAATATCCTGCTGGAATTAAAGAAAGCGGGGATACTGGATAGCAAGAAAGGCAAAGGCGGTGGTTACTTCCTGAAGCAACGTCCCGAAAAGGTAAAAGTGGCAACGGTGATCCGTCTTATTAATGGGCCTATCGCTATGCTGCCCTGCGTAAGTCTCTATTTCTATGAGCGTTGCAAAAATTGCGATGAAAAGAAATGCGGCCTCCACGACATGATGGTGGAGGTGCGGGATGCCACCCTGCAGATCGTTGAGAACAGGACATTGAAGGATCTTGTTATGTAGTTTCCCTGTTTTATCTCTTACCAACAATAGTTAGCGGTATCGTTTGCACGATATATTCAGTCCACCGGGTTGGTGGGGTAATCATTTAGGCCTATTTTTGTCTTCACAAAAATTTCAATTATGGCACTACGTCTCGGGGATGTTGCTCCCAACTTTAAAGCACAAACAACAGAAGGTGAAATAGATTTTTATGACTTCCTGGGTAATGGATGGGGGATTTTATTTTCTCACCCTGCTGATTTTACCCCGGTTTGTACAACTGAACTTGGTAAAACAGCTTTATTACAGGAGGAGTTTGCTAAACGTAATGTAAAAGTGCTGGCTGTAAGTGTTGATCCGCTGGATAAACATATGGAGTGGAGAAAAGATATTAATGAAACGCAGCATTGTACGGTAGGTTTTCCTATCATCGCTGATGAAGACAGGGTAGTGGCCCTGTTATATGATATGATCCATCCCAATGCATCAGCTACCGCTACAGTTCGTTCTTTATTTGTGATCGGGCCTGATAAACTCGTGAAGCTGATGATCGTTTACCCTGCTTCTACCGGGAGAAATTTCTACGAAGTATTAAGAGTAGTAGATTCATTACAGCTGACAGCAGGGTATAGCGTAGCTACACCGGCCGACTGGAAAGCAGGCGAAGATGTGATCGTTGTTCCGGCTGTGTCAACAGAAGATGCGATCAAAAAATTCCCTAAAGGAGTGAAGGTGGTGAAGCCTTACCTGCGCTATACCCCCCAACCCAATCTTTAATGCTGAGCAGCGAACAGATACAGGAAATAGAGAATGGCTCATTACCGGAAGCGATCCGGTTGGTGACTGCTTTATTCCCCGGCGAAGTGGTCTTTTCTTCTTCTTTAGGACAGGAAGACCAGGTGCTTACCGATGTGATTTTTAAAAATAACCTGCCTGTAAAGATCTTTACGATCGATACCGGCAGGTTGTTTAATGAAACATACGAACTGCTCGACCGGACAACAGCCCGGTATAAAAAACCGATACAGGTTTATTTCCCGGAAGCAACTGATGTGGAAACGTTTGTTGTAGAAAAAGGGATCAACAGTTTCTATGAATCAGTTGATAACCGGAAGCAATGCTGTTATATCCGGAAAGTGATCCCATTGAACCGGGCATTGAAAGGAGCGAAGGTTTGGATCACCGGTCTACGGGCCGAGCAATCAAACAACAGGCAGCAAATGCCCATGATCGAATGGGCAGAAGATAAGCAGTTATATAAGTTCAACCCGCTGATCAGGTGGAGTTATGAAGAAATGATCAGTTATATCAATGAGCATAATGTGCCCTATAACCGCCTGCATGATAAAGGATTTATAAGTATCGGTTGTGCCCCATGTACAAGAGCTATTGAACCGGGCGAAGATGCGAGGGCTGGCCGTTGGTGGTGGGAAGCATCGCAGAAAGAATGCGGATTGCATGAAACAAAAGTGAAAGCAGGATAGATTGTATCATCATATTGTTTGCTTTGAATGCAAACAGACCAATAATAGTTATGAGTAAATATCATTTGGATTACCTGGAGCAGCTCGAAACAGAGAGTATTCACATTTTTCGTGAAGTCGCTGCTCAATTTGAAAGGCCGGCACTGTTATTCAGTGGAGGAAAAGATTCTATTACCATGGTACACCTGGCTAAAAAGGCATTTGCCCCCGGTAAAATACCTTTTCCGTTAGTACATATTGATACCGGGCATAATTTCCCCGAAGCACTGGAATTCCGTGATTGGCTGGCCAAGGAAGTCAATGCAACACTGGTTGTGAGGAAGGTGGAAGATACCATTAAACAAAAGAACCTCACGGAACCAAAAGGAAAATTTCCCAGCCGAAACTGGTTACAGACCTATACACTGCTAGATACGATTGAAGAATTCAAATTTGATGCCTGTATCGGAGGCGCCCGGAGAGATGAAGAAAAAGCAAGGGCGAAAGAAAGAATATTTTCTGTCCGGGATGAGTTTGGGCAATGGAACCCCAAATTGCAACGGCCCGAACTATGGAATATTTATAACGGAAGAATTCATAAGGGTGAGAATGTGAGAGTATTCCCGATCAGCAACTGGACAGAACTGGATATCTGGAATTATATCCGCAAAGAGAATATCGATCTTCCGTCTATCTATTTTGCACATGAACGGCAGGTGATCGAACATGAAGGGCAGTTGGTGGCCATCAGTGAATTTGTGCAACCGGATGCAAACGATGTGGTGCTCACCAGGCAAGTACGCTACAGAACGGTAGGAGATATGACCTGTACAGCTGCTGTTGAATCTGCTGCTGCTAACCTGGATGAAGTGATCAATGAGATCATAGCAACAAGGATCAGTGAACGGGGAGAAACCAGGATCGATGACAAAGTAACGGAAGCAGCCATGGAAGACAGGAAGAAGAACGGGTATTTTTAGAAAAAGACCGAAAGATAAATGCTGCATACAGGAAATACATCAGATAATTAGTAGAATACTTTCCGACTTCCGGACTATCGAAAAAATTTTTAAAATATGGATCTATTACGTTTTATAACTGCAGGTAGTGTTGATGATGGAAAAAGTACACTGATCGGGAGATTGTTGTACGATAGTAAGAATATTCTCATCGATCAGCTGGAAGCATTGGAAAAATCAACGAAGAACAGGACTGATGGTTCTGTTGACCTTGCCTTACTCACCGACGGACTCCGGGCTGAAAGGGAACAGGGTATTACGATTGATGTAGCGTATCGTTATTTCACCACGCCGAAAAGAAAATTTATTATAGCCGATGCTCCCGGTCATGTGCAATATACCCGTAACATGATCACCGGTGCTTCCAATGCCAGCCTGATCATTGTCCTGGTGGATGCAAGACAGGGTGTGGTGGAACAGACAAGACGACATTCTATCATTGCTTCTTTATTAAAAATACCTCATGTGGTGGTTGCCATCAATAAGATGGACCTTGTGGAATACTCGCAGGATGTTTTTAATAATATCGTGATCGATTATGCTGAAGTGGCGAAGCAATTAGGATTGAAGAATGTGACCTATATCCCGATCAGTGCATTAAACGGTGATAATATCGTGGACAAATCGGAGATTATCGATTGGTATGATGGCAAACCGTTACTGGAATTCCTGGAAGAAGTGGATACAGCACATGATATTGACCTGGATAATGCCCGTTTCCAGGTGCAGTTTGTTATAAGACCCCAAACAGAAGAATTGCACGACTACCGGGGTTATGCCGGAAAGATCATCAGTGGTATTTATAAAAAAGGAGATAAAGTAAAAGTGTTGCCGGCAGGTTTGGAAACAAGCATCAGCAAACTTGAAGTGGGTGGCCGGGAAGTGGAAGAAGTATTTGCACCACAGGCTGCTGTTATTCAACTGGCAGATGATATTGATATCAGCCGGGGTGATGCTATTGTAAAAACAGAAGATACACCTGTTGTCAGCAATGAACTCGAAGTTTTACTCTGCTGGCTGGATGATAAACCATTACAAGCGGGCAACAAGTATTATTTGCAGCATAATAGCCGTTTGGTTAGAGCCGTGGTAAAGAGTATTGAATATAAACTGGATGTAAACACCCTTCAGCAACAGCCGGTGGAAGGGGGAGTAAAACTGAATGAAGTTGTCAAAGCCACGATCAAGACAGCTTCACCACTGGTGTATGACCCATATGACCAGTTTGTGGTAAACGGAAGTGCTATCCTGGTGGATGAAACAAGTAACAGTACTGTAGCGGCGGTGCTGCTACAGTAAATTTTTTTACCCAATTAGTCTATTAAAAAAGTAGAATACTGATGAATGCAAATGGTAAAGTGATACTGGCAGGAGCCGGTCCCGGTGATGCAGAACTAATCACCCTGAAACTGCAAAAGCGGTTAAAAGAGGCAGATATAATCATTACTGACCGGCTGGTGAATCCATTGATCATTAAAGCACATGCTAACCCGGGGGGTATAGTTGTTGTTGCCGGTAAGCAGGGTTATAATGATGCTTCTGTTTCGCAGGAAGAGATTTGCAAGCTGATTGTTGATCATGCACTGGATGGGAAAAATGTATTACGACTTAAAGGTGGTGATGTGGCTTTTTTCAGTAATGTACTGGATGAGCTGAAAGTATTGCAGGAAAACAATATCCCGTTCGAGATCATCCCGGGTATCACGGCAGCATCAGGAGCTTCTGCTTATGCAGGTATCCCGTTAACAGCCCGTGGATATGCCCAGGCTGTTCAATTTATTACTTTCAATCCAACTAATTTTTATAGTTCAGACAAATGGAAAAGCCTTGCTGGCACGAATGATACACTGGTATTTTACATGGCCGCCAAGAATATAGC
>JAEUVP010000377.1 GCA_016786805.1 Chitinophagaceae bacterium
ATCTGTGGCATGTTTGGTGAACTGGCTTTCCCGGTGACGGACCTGGAGCGTTCAATTGTATTCTGGGAAAAATTGGGGTACAGGTCATTGTCGAAAAGAACATCGCCTTATCCCTGGGCCATTTTATCAGATGGGGTAGGGATAGTGGGATTACACCAGGCCAGTAATTTTTCTGTTCCAACAATTACCTTCTTCGCTGCGGATATGAAGACAAAAATTGCCCATTTAAAAAGTACAGGGTTGGTAAGCCCTGCCGAAAGCGGTGATAATAATATGGTGCTGACAACTCCTGAACAGCAAAAGATCAATCTTTTTCAACTGGGGATATGAAGAAAAAGACTTCGCTAAGGAAGTTTGACAAATCTTCTTTCAACAGGTCCTTGTGAATTTGCAGTATATTTAATTATGCGCAGACCTGTTTTTTTTGTTATCGCTTTATTACTCTCGCTGCAAAGCATGGCGCAACCACAACCGCTGGCTGTGTCAAAATCCGGCCGCTATTTCATTACTGCAGATGGCAAACCTTTTTTCTGGCTGGGCGATACCGGCTGGTTATTATTTGTAAAATGTACAAGAGAAGAAGCTATCAAATACCTGGATACAAGAAAGGCGCAGGGTTTTAACATGATACAGGTGATGGTGCTGCATGACCTGAAAAATGCCGTGAATGTATATGGTGATTCTGCGTTTATTAATAAAGATGTATCACAACCAAAAATGACAGATGGCAATGCGATTGCCAGCGAGGAAGAATATGATTACTGGGATCATGTGAGTTTCATCATTGATGAAGCCGCCAAACGCAATATGTATATCGGGATGGTGGCAGTTTGGGGCAGTAATGTAAAAGCGAAACTGATCACTAAACAACAGGCTGAAGGCTATGCGGTTTTTTTAGCAGGTCGTTTCAAAAACAAAACCAATATTGTTTGGATCAACGGTGGCGATCTGAAAGGCGATGTGGAAATGGAGATATGGAATACCATTGGTGAGTCCTTACATAAAGAAGATCCGCATCACCTGCAAAGCTTTCATCCAAGAGGCCGTTACAGTTCCTCGGTTTGGTTTCATGATAAAGACTGGCTGGATTTTAATATGGTCCAAAGCGGTCATAAAGATTATGCACAGGATACAACAGCCAGCGATCAATTTCATTTTGGAGAAGATAACTGGCGTTTTATAAACCAGGATTACCAGCTGCAACCTGTTAAACCCACATTAGATGCAGAACCTTCGTATGAAAATATTCCACATGGACTGCATGATAGTTTGCAAATCCGCTGGACCGATGCTGATATCCGCCGCTATGCGTACTGGAGTGTATTTGCCGGCGGTGCAGGCTTTACGTATGGAGAAAATGCAGTGATGCAATTCCGGAAATCCCCTGAACCCAAAGGGGCTTATGGTGTAACAACTACCTGGGAGCAGGGCATCTTATCAAAAGGCGCCACACAGATGCAGTTTCTCAAAAAACTAATGCTCTCCAAGGATCTCTTATCGGGCAAACCCGATCAAAGCCTCTTCTATGACCAGGGCGTCCGGTATAATTATCTTGTTGCCTTTAGTGGAACTAACTATGCATTTGTCTATACGTATAACGGCAGAAGTATAACAGCTAAACTGGGAACGCTGGCAGGTAACAGGATCATGTGCAGCTGGTATGATCCCCGCACCGGTCAATACCAGGTGATCGGAACTTTTGCGAATAAAGGGAAGCAAACATTTGATCCCCCCGGAAAAAAACAAAATGGCAATGATTGGGTATTAGTGATGGAATCGGTGCAATAGGAAGTTGCAGGAGAGATCAGGCTGTTATTGGTTATTTCTCAATAAAGATGCATCTGCAATTTTATTTTCAACAGAAGTATTGTGTCATAGCATTACCTGATCAGCGTACTCGTTCCTTTTCTCCGGTACACTTTATTATCAATACCAATCCCCTCCGCCATCCATACGATCACCTGGCTGGCCTGTTGCTGCCCGTTGATCGTGCCGTTCCATCCTGTTTCGGGATTAGCGGTTTCAAATATCAATTGTCCCCAACGGTTGAAGATCTTAAAATAACGCAGTTCTTTAATGCCGGATAAAGTAGCCCGTAGCACATCATTCAATCCATCGCGGTTGGGTGTAAAACCGGTCGGCACAAAGATGTCAATGAACGGAATCACTTTTACAGTTTGCTGGTCACGGGTAATGCAACCACTGTTAGTCGTTAAAGTGATCGTGTAGGTTTGATCTTCATCACCGGTAAACAGGGGTGTATAAACAGCAGGGTTATTTAGTTGTAAGGGTGGGCTCCATAATGCAGTGCTGCCAATCGTTCTTGCCTGCAACTGCACGGGTGTATTGGTCACCGCAAATTGCAAAGGATAAACAATACCGGGAACCGGGGTATCAATAACAACCGTGCGGCGGGAGGATGATTCACTACAGCCATCACTATTGCCGAGCAAGGCATGGTAAGTGCCCGAACTGCTGACACGATAGGTTCGTTGGGTGGCACCGGGTATGGGTACATTATCCTTATACCATTGTACACTGCCCGGAGCAGTTACCCTGAGCACACAACTATCATTATTGCCTTCGCAATAAGCCAATTTGCCGGCAACAGATAGGGTGGTATCCAATATTGATTTCCGGACCCGCACTTCATCTGTGGACATACAACCGCCGCCACGATTCCGCACGGTTAGTGTATAAGATGTGGTATTAGAAGGGTTGGCAAAAGGGTTGGCGGCAGAAGGATTACTCAGTCCTGCAGCGGGTGACCAGCTATAAACATAGCCTGGTTTAGGGTTGACGCCTATTTGTACAGGCCGGTTATTACAGGAAACAGCATCTGCCCCGGCATTG
The DNA here is from genome assembly GCA_016786805.1 of Chitinophagaceae bacterium. Taxonomy (GTDB): domain Bacteria; phylum Bacteroidota; class Bacteroidia; order Chitinophagales; family Chitinophagaceae; genus CADEDV01. The sequence goes on from JAEUVP010000377.1 coordinate 2,854, forward strand.
GCCCTGATGGTCAGTGTATCGATCATTAATGCGGACAGAGTATCCGGGCAACCATAGCCATTGTAGGGAATAAGCTCCACCGCAATGCTGGTGCCGGGAGGCGGAGGAGGGGAGAAACTGATGGTTTGCTGGTTGCCGAGCACTTGTGTAAACGTATTATTGAACCATGTATAAGATTGATAACCATACGGCGCTGTTACATGCACCGCCGTATCATCGGCACAATAACTGGCACCTACAAATTCACCGCTGCACTCTGAATTCACATCTAAATAGGCATAACCAAAATGACGGCGGAAGGTGCAGTCGGCAGTTTTAAAAAATAAGCGGATGGTCTTTCCTGCGTGCCCGTTCAGGTTGATGGAAACGGCTGTCCAGTCCTTGCACCAGATGGGAGCATTACTGATCTGCACGGGTGATTGAAAAAAGCCGGGTAGTCCCGATCCGTTGGGAATAAAACTGAAGGAAGAACAATCAATGATAGCATCATCGGTCACATTGGTGATCTCGATCTGCATTCTTGGTTGCTGGTATTCTTCATGCGCCGGGTCTTCAAACACCACGGCATAATGATAGATCAGGGTATATACATTCTGGCCGGCAGGAATCGTGAACTCATACGAAACCCCTTCTGCCTGTGTGCCGGGCTGGTCGTTACCCAGCCGCACGGTGCGGCCACTGCCATTGGGGCAATTGATCGGGAAACCACCATAGGCATCCAGGGGATTGGTGGGATCTGCAGTGATCATGGTATGCCGCCCATCAACAGGGCCACTCTCAAAAAGGGAAATTAAATTCTGCCCGTTCACTTCAGCGGTTGAACCGATATAGCATTTCCAGCCGGCAAATGTGCCGGTTTCAAAATCAATATTAGGCGGGCAGATCTGGGCCTGGCTGTTACTGAAGCAAAAGAATGCACATAGTAAGAGAACGTCCCGGGAAGAGAAGAGCAGTTGAGGTTTAAATGAGAGCCTTCTGTTGTTCACATTGTCCGTTTGATATGGTAAAGCAACATCTCAAAAGGATATCGGGTAAATGGTTATTAAAGTTGTCCCGGGCTGTAAGCTCCTTAAAGTTCCTGAAAAAAACGATACCGGCAGCCATCTTTTTGTGCCGTTCTCTCCGCCCGGATTTGGGTAAAAAAAACAATCAGCCGCCTGAACTTCAGAGTCATAAAGTTGAACTCACCAGTAAAGCCCCGTTATGAATGGCCCTCTACTTTTGTGCCCGTTTATAAATTGATCATTAACTATTAAACCTTTAAAACATGTGTAAACAAACAAACCATTACCGGCAAATCTTTTTGCCCGTTGTTCTGCTGGCGGCTGCAATAGCCGGTTGCGGGAAAGACAAGGATGCAGCAGATACGGCATTACCTGCGTACCAGATCCAACACAGTGAAAAGCTGGCTATCCCTTCCGCAGTGGACCTGAACAACCTGCCCGGAGGCAGCACCAGGCTGGCTACCTATTTTGCGAGGGGAGTACAGAAATATAAGGCACAACCAAAAGCAGGCACAAACCCTGTTACCTATGAATGGGTGTTCATGGTACCGGAAGCAAGTCTTTTTGATATCAGCAATAAGAAAATAGGAACACATGGTGCAGGACCATTCTGGGAATTATCTCCCGGGGATTCAATTTTCGGGCAGCATTTTGCGCCTGCCAGGACTGCACCCAGCCCCGGTGGAAACAGTATTGACTGGTTGCTCTTGCAACCCAAAGCCGGTAAAACACCCACCGGTTTTTTTGCCCATGTTGCCTACATACAACGAATAGCCACCACGGGAGGGAAGGCGCCGGCCCAATTACCGTT
>JAEUVP010000390.1 GCA_016786805.1 Chitinophagaceae bacterium
CCATTTCCATTAGGATCCTGTGTGCCACCCCCGTTGTTTTGCGGGCAATCGGACACCCTTTTCCTGAGTTCTTTTCTATTTGTTTTATGATATGCCTTCAGGAATTTTTTAATGGTTCCGTTTTTCCGGTGAAATTCCATCAGCTCTTCATCCATTTTTTGATCCACAGAATTTTCACCAAAGGTTTGCCCATATTCAGCAGACCATTCATTCATACTTTTACCGGTAGCCTGCTGCTGTAAAAAATCGGCGAAACTATATGCAGACCCAATCCCGGTAAAATTTAAAGCACTTTGAGCTAAATTACCGCCCGACAGGCTTAACTCAGCTCCATCAATTGAGCCATTATTATAATTATTGATGGCCTCCCCAAAGCTGTGTCCTTTTATCACCAGGTCAAGGACATTTAATCCCTTGCCGACCCCATCCAGAGCTTTTGCCGCTTTTGCAATTTTGGCGCCGTCGGGCACTTTTACATTTTTCATTTGTTCAAGAACCTGCTTTGCTTTTATTGCATTTTGCCTTCCAGATTTGGTATTACTCAAACTTCTCAGGTAATATTCTGCCCAATCTCCCCGCATTTTATAAAGCTGGTCTAATGCTTTATTTTGCAGGCGCTGGTTAATTTCGTTGTGCAATACCTCATAAGAGCTAAAAAATATATTTTCCCAGCTTACTACTGTTTCTACAGATTTAACGCTGCTGGTAAAATCGCTTTGAACCGTATTGTCAGGGCAATCTTCCAGGCCAAACACATCCACTCCGTTTGCCGGGTTATTATGCACATACTGGTACATGCCCATACCATCGGTATAGCCGATCAAATCCCGTTGATTAAACAAGCCGGTTACAGGATTATATTCCCTGAAGAAGAATTTGTAATTACCAGTGGCACTATCATACACCTGTCCGGTAAATCCAAATTGGTTTCCAGTCAATGAACCAGTCAATGGGTTATTGAGGGAATCATAAATACTCATCTTGCCGTAGACATCATACTCATATTTTTCCAGCAGACGTCCCTGTTGATTAGTGATAGCTTCAACAGAGTTCAACTCATTCTGGTGATAGTAGAACAGGTTATTATCTTTCTCATTAACAACAGGTGTAAGAAAATTGGAAAAGATCGTTTTGTTTTTGATCATCCCGGTTCCACCATCCCGTTCATCTATCAACTGCATACCAGAGAAACTGTATTTGAGGATATTACCGTTCAGGTTTTTACGTACCCTGCGGCCCAGTGCATCATATTGGTAGGTTAAAACATTAGCAGGCGCAGAAGAGTCTTTCACCAGTCTTCCCTCCGGGTCATAGAACTTATAAAAATTTCCGTCGAATATAAGGTTGCCATTGTTGTTGTAAGTATAATTAATGCTTTGTGAGCCGTTGCTGTTAATTAGCTGGTTCAGGTTGTTAGAAGTATAAGTAGTAGCTATTCCATTCAGGTTTGCGGAAACCCGGTTTCCTAATGCATCGTAAGTATAACTATTTTGTAAAACAGGTGAACCCCCAACCGGACCACGTTTGTAATTGGTAATACGATAACCATCATCATAGGTAAACTGTTCCGATTTTGCCGGGGCATTGAATCGATTGATGGCTGTTTTATTACCTTGATTATCATATGAGAACCCTGTATTCTGGATGGAGCTGCTGGCAGTATTAAGATTTATCAGCCGCCCTGCAATATCATACTGCCTGTTGCTGGATACGCCGTTGGCAAATGTTTGTCCTGTCAGCTGGTTATTATTATTATACTGGTAGCTTACCAATAACGAGTTATTTTTTGAAATACCGGTAAGCCTGTTCCTGGTATCATAGGTTTTTGTTACCACCGTGCTGTCCGGGTAAATGGTAGTTTGTGTACGGCCGGTTATGTTATAACTATACTGAACTGTTCTTCCGTCAAATGTTTCTGTCTGTATTCGGTTGAGAGCATCATAAGTAATGGAAACCGTCCCGGTGTTGTTGGTAGCTGCAACGATTCTTCCCATGGCATCATAAGCAAAAGAATAGACATGGCCATCTGGCAATGTCTTGCTGATAACACGGCTAAGCGAATCATAAGCAAAGTTTACAAGAGTCCCATCTGCCTGTAATTTACTTGTTATATTTCCTTTGCTATCGTAGCTATATTCAATAAACCTGCTATCCGGGTAAGTAATTCTCCCGGGTCGGTTCAGGTTGTCATAAGTGTAGGTAGTAGTATTGTTATTCTGATCTTTAGCGGAGGTGATATTTCCATTGGCATCGTATCCATAGCTTACCAAAAAGCCATTATTATCTGTGATGGTCTTTACCCTGTCAAGACTATCATAGGTATAGGTTGTGCTGATGTTATTCCTGTCAGTCACAGATATTAAATTACTATTCTTATCATATGCCAGTGAGGCCGAATTACCGAGCGGATCTGTAATTTTTTTCAAACGGTTCAGGCTGTCGTATTCGGCATCGTACGTAATACCTGTTCCTTTTATAAGCCGGGTAATATTATTATTGGCATCATAGACCAGGTTATAGAGAGACCCGGCAGCATCTGTGATTGTGGTAATACGGTTCAATACATCGTAACTGTAATTGATTATTTCTCCAGTGGGTAAACTTAAAGATGTGATGTTGCCATTTGCATCGTAGTTCACAACAGTATTATTTCCCAACGGATCTTTCAGGCCTGTTATCCTGTTCCGGGTGTCATAGCTGAACTCCATTTTATTGCCAAGCTGGTTGGTAATGCTGATAATATTATCCATTGCATCATAGGCGGCGGTCACATTATTATTCATAGCATCAGTAAAACGTACTTTCCGGTTAGATGCATCAAAACCCACAGTGCTGGTTTCATTATTTTCGTTGATAACAGAAATGGCATTTCCTTCCGCATCGTAATTCAGGTTGATATCATTATTGGCCGGGTCAATTATTTTCTTTAGCCTGTTAAGGATGTCATACTCTAAAGTAGCGGTGTTCCCTCTCGCATCTGTAAAGGAAAGTAGGTTTCCCCTTGCATCATACCCTAAAGCTGCCTGGTAGCCATTCGGCCCTGTTACCGATAAAGGGTTTCCATAAGTGTCGTATGTATAAGTAAACGTATTTCCTTTAGGGTCAGTACTGCTGGTAATGTCACCGTTACTGTTGTAAGAGGCGGTATAAACCAGGTTGCCCGGTTCAATCAATTGAGTCAGGTTACCGGCTGCATCATAGGTCATGGTGGTGATAAAACCTTTTTCATCCGCAGATGAAATTACCCTGTTGAGGTTGGAAGAATAGGTATAGGTAATGGTTTGGCCAAGCGGATCTGTGATGGTCAGCAGGTTTCCCTTACCATCATACGTAAAATGGGTGCTATTGCCTTTGGCATCTGTTTCTTTTATTTTATTTCCAGCAGCATCATATTCAAATTTCATATTAAACCCGCAACAGTTCCCGGAGAGTGAGCTGAGCCATATAGTATTTTCTGTTTTCTTGAAGGAATATTGAGTTACCTGGTTTGCCCCATTGGTCTGGTGGTCGGTAATGTAGGATACCAGTGCGGAGGTGTCGTACGAAAAACTGATTCGTTTATTACAGCCAACAAGTTCACTGATGCTCAAGTCAAAATAGCAGACAATATCCACCTTGTTGTTGTTTTTATCAGTTATCCCTTTCATCGGGCCATTCACTAAATAGCTGTATTTGTTGGTACCATTCAGGGGGTCTTTTACTTGTGTAAGATTTCCGGCACCATCGTAAGTGTAAGTAATTGTGCGGGTGGGTGAACTGATCGCATCAGTAATGCCGGTAAGTCTTCCGTTTGTATAATTCAATGAAATGATTTGACCAGCAGTATTCGTAATAGCCGTAAGTAAAGTGTCTGCATAAGTCATTGTAAGAAAGTTACCGTTGGGCTCTTCAATCTTTGTTATTTTCTTATGAACAGCATTGTCGAAGTAAAATTTAATTCCGTCCGGGTCAACCAGTAAATATTTACCCGGCTGGTATTCAGATAATCCGTTAAAGATGCCTTTGGGCGGAGTAAAGGAACCGCTTCCGGCAGGTGTGTACCTGTCTTTCCGGCCTTCCCCCCAGCTTATCGTTTTTGAACCGGTGGAGTCATCTTTATATTTAATATTATAGTTGAAACTCCAACCTTTCCCAAATCCATTATTTTCTGTATGGTGGTAACTGTTGTAGAAAAAAGTTATATCGAGGGGGAAACCCCTTCCTGGAATGTACAGGTCTGTCCGGGAGAAAAATAAATTGCCGGTAAGTGTATTTACCTGCAGCCCCATGGGTCCTCTTTTATTAGGGATATTGATGTTTTGTGCAGTAAGAGAAGTTGTTGCGGCAATCACCAGCAGTAAGGATAATAAATAACGGCTGCCTTTATTTTTCATAACCTGTATTTGAATTGAATAATTCATAATTTCTTTTTATCGCAGTGTGAAATTGATCATTGTGTGACCCGGCATATTCAGAGGTGTCTTACCATACACGGTGATTGTTCCGCTGGCACCTGCCCTGATAATACCAGGAGGTCCGCCCGGTTCTGCCAGCTCAAGATGTAATGATGTGTTTCCGGCTGCTAACTCCGCGGAGGTTTTTGCCAGCATCACTTCTTTATCGTTGTACAGTATTCTTACCTGGGCGGGTATATCATTATTTGAAGGGTTGGTATAATTAATTTGTATCACAAACGGCCACCCTACAAATACTTTCTCCGGTACCACGATTTCAGTTACTAATTGACTGTTCAACCCGGAAGGTGTACCAGGATCACAGCCGGGTTCAGTGCCGGTTCCTGATTGGCCTGTATTCGGTCCGCCGCCGGTAAGGATGCCACCATTATTTGCATTGGCAATGGTGAAACTGTTTGCAAGGGTGGCTATTGCCGAGTCGGCTTTTTGGAGAGATACGCTATAGAGACCCAATGATCTTCCTTGCAGGTTGAAAGTGGCAAATACCGTAGTGCTGTTAACAAAAAACACGGATGATGAATAGATCGTAGTACCCGGTTTCTCCAGTGTTGCTGTCATCGAACTGGTGAATAGTGATCCGCTAATTTTTACCGTTACGTTCCCAATATTACCGCCTGAATTGGATTGAACAGTGAGTATTGCAAAGGGAAGTTTCACTGCTTTCAGTGTAATATTCTGTACTAACGGATTGGGTGATACACACCTGTAGGCGATGTAATAAACGGAATCAACTACCGAAGTCATGACGATCTGCTGGTTTCCATAATTGGCGGTTTCAAAACGGTAATCAAAGGCCGAGGCTGATGGTACATAGCCAAGACCGATATACATCTCATTGCGCATGGTAAGGGAGTCATTGGTCTTGAGGGTGACAAGAATGGTTGATCCCCGGAGTGAATCCGGCACTTGTAATTTATAATACCTCGTGATAGTATGCAGGCTGTTGTTTTCAGGCGTATTCAACAGTAGTTCTTTTGCCTTTACATATATACTGCTCACCGAAACCCCGGTATTATTTGTCTTATCGGATTCAGTAATATTATTCAGCAGGTCAGTTTTTACGAGAACATTGTAATTTCCTTCTGTTACTCCGGTAATTAACGGTTGCAGACTGATAGTATCTTTTCCGAGAGGCGGAAGATTAATGGTCTTATTTTTAATTCCGAGTAGCACCGCTGTTGAATCCAGCACCATGTTTTTTGATAAATAAATTCCATCAGAAGAGATTCCTGCGGCGTTGTTGACCGAGATATTGCCAACTACCCATTTAGCCGTATCAATTGTGTAGCCGAGCCAGGCTGTATCCGGCTTCATGATGTTATGAATAACAAGGTCTGATGGAGCAGGCGAATAAACAGTGATATACCCGTAAGCCACATTATTAGTGTCATTACTTTCAAAAACTGCATTGTTTACATCTGCCTTAAGCAGGAGAATATAATTTCCCGGAGGGGTGAGGATGTTTAAAGTAGTTGTAACAGTATCGGTATATGATTGGCCTGGCAGCAGGTTACCCGAACGGTTTACTGTGGTTAGCAGGAGATCACCGGCATTGCCGGGAATGAAGTCAGTGGATAACCAGGCACTGTTACTCCATCCGGACGGGTAAGTGACGCCAACCCCGCTATTCGTCACTTTGTGAACAATTGTAAGAGGCTGCCCGATAGCCGCCGATACCGGAATAGAAAGTATCGTATCGACCAGGTCAGGTAATGGCGGCTGTATGACATGGATCTTTTTTGCTGCACCTGATTCATTGCGGATAAGGTTAGCATTATTATTTACAACTTTTTCGGCGAATATGGCAGAATTGTAGTTTGTTTTTACAAATACATAATAGTCACCGGTTGGAATATTGGGAACTGTTGCAGTTTTTGTTTCAGAGTAAGTTTGGTTCCTTTCAAGCCTGGTGGTGTTAACAAAATTACTTGCCGGTATAGCATTGTTGTTAAAAACCGAGTCTGTAGAAAAGTAAACTGCATCATACCAGAAGTAGTAATAGAAAATATTACCTGGGTTATAACCTATATTTTTTACAGTCCAGGTTGTTGTATAGGGCCTTCCTGCAGTTGTAGTATCAGCGCCGGAAACACTTGTTACAATATGGTCAACCAGAGGATTGACTAAGACTCTTGCCCCAGATCCGGTCACATTATTGCTTGCATTAGTACCCTCATACAATTGGTTGCTTGTATTTGTTTTTACAAAGAAATAGGCTGTTGAATAAGCAAGTTCAGGGAAGCAGGGATGAATAGCAAAGCTATACGGAATATTTACAGTAAATGAATCAGTATAACTGTTTCCCGTCGTCAGCACTTCGCTATGTGTTCTCTTGCCAATATAAAAACTGGATGAACTGCTAAAAGTGGGGCTGCAACTGATGTAAATACTATCTGTCCAGCTTCCGTAAGTGTTGCCGGGTCCATTATTGGTTACGGTGTATTTTATTTGTGAAGCGTAGATCGTGTAAATCGAATCAGCCAATGGAACAGATGAAACTACCAGGTCAACTGGTGTTGCATTCCCCACCAGTGTTACAGCACTATTGCTATTGTTGTTGTTGTTGGTTTCCCGGAATGAGCTGTCAGTATTTGTATGCACATAAAAATACCTGCTACCGGTAAGCCCGGCAGGGAATGAATAATTGAAAGAATGAACAACGGGTGTGCCCACGGGCAGGCTTTCAGTATAAGTTTGTGTTGAGATCAGTACTGCCGAACCATCAAAAATGGCTGATGAGCTTACATATATCTTGTCTTTGCGTACATGATTGAACACACTGCCAGGGCCGTTATTCAAAATAGAATAATTAACAGTTACAGGCTGGCCGCTTATTGTGTTGGCAGGGGCTGTAACATTTGATACGACAACATCGGGCCGTTGTATATTTATCGGCAGGGAGCTTCTCTTTATCTGCGGGGTTCCTGGATATTCATATACATGCTGTCCGGCATTGGCTTTTACATACACATAGTAATTACCGGCTGGCAGGTCAGATGGGATAGTAAAGTTAAATGATGCAGGATGGTTAGAGCCTTGCCTTATTACATTTGTTGTGTTGATGTTTTCACTGGATGGATTTGTTCCTGCTGTTACGCATTTCGTAGCTGGTGAAAAATCAGCACTAATTCCACTACCCAATATTCCCTGGGGGTAACTGGCAATCTCAACCGCAGCTCCATTTATGCCGGTAGAATCAGTACTTAAATAGATCCGGTCAACCCAATAGCTTGAACCAAAACCAACACTGTCAATTAAATTGATACCGTTGGCAATATTATTACAGGTTCCAGCAGGCAGATAATAATGCCCTTTATTTTTTTCAATATTATCATTGAAACCCGTGTTTTGTATGTTCCAGTTGATACCAATGGGCTGTGTTGTACTGGCCAGTGATACCGGTACAGTAAGAGAACTTACAATAAGAACCGGTGTTGGGGTCAGGAATACCTGTAGCTGGTTGTTACCGGTGTTATTGTTCGCAAGGGCACCTTCATATACAGAATTGTTTGCATTACAAACTACATAAATGAAATAAGGACCCGATATGAAATTGGGAATAACTACTTGTAAGGTTTTGGTGTATGCACTGTCTGCCAGTAATTGTGTGTTGTTATTTACAGTAGCATCTATAGTGTTGGGATAGTATGTTCCGTTTGGTTTCACCAATGTTAACGCAGTTGCAGTATTGAGATTGAATGTCGGGCTTTGTGATATGTATAGCTTATCTGTCCAGCTGCTGCCGGCAGGCGTAAGTACTCCGTAATTTTTCACTTTATATGTTACACTGATAGTGCTGCCAGAGAAAGTGGAGGCCGGGGTGAATACTGTATCAATCCGCAGGTCAGGTGTGGGTGATAAGGTTACGGTTACCGGCTGTGGAGCTCTTGCCGTATCATTCAGGTAAATAGTTTGTAAAGGAGCATTGATACCATTAGGATAATTGGTGATCACATAGGCATATAAAGGCTGGCTATAATTTACCGGCAAGGTAAAATTGAGTGAATTGGTGTAGTGCTGCCCGCTGTCCAATGCTGTTACATTGGAACGTGTACCAACGAGGAGTGGGCGCACCGGGAATTCTAACTGGCTCCATGCAGCCGGGCTGGTATTTGGGGATATGGTGAAATTCGGAACTGTATCAAATGAAAGGAATACAGCATCATTCCAGCTTTGATTGGTAGTGGTGGTGCCCGGGCCGTTATTTGTTACTTTCCAGCTGAATGAAATTGTTTGCCCCGAGAAAGCTGTTGCCGGAGCCTGCACATCACTCACTGCCAGGTCGGGTAATTTTTTTAATCGGAACTGCTGAACAGGCCCTTCTGTTTGCAGGCAGGCATTCTTTGAAATCACTTTCCATTTATACGCATTGTTATAAAGTAACGAGCCACCAGGTATGATATATTGAACAGTTGGAATATTTGTTGCGTATGGAGTGGTGGTGGCTGCTGCGGCAGAATCCCAGAGATACAGATCATAGTTTACTGCATTGGAACCTGGAAGCCAGGATAATGATAATGGCAATTGCTGATCAATGGCTCCATTGACAGGCAACATATTAGAAACAGCACCTGGTGTAACAGCAGTGATTACATTTACAGTCAACGAATCATTAGCGGTAGCTGATCCGCAAGGTCCTGTTGCTGATACGATCAATGTATAAGTACCAGGTGTATTCCAGTTGATCATTACACTATCAACAGTTGAAGGATAGGTTGTTCCATCAGACAACCGCCAATTGTAGATTAGTCCCGGAACATTATTGATCTTATAAGTAACAACCTCGCCAGGACATACAAA
>JAEUVP010000417.1 GCA_016786805.1 Chitinophagaceae bacterium
ACCGGGGGAAGATTCAGTTCTTCAACGATAGTCATATTATCGATCGTGATAGCCTCATCTACTGATTTACCTTTCAGCCACTCCGTAGCTAAAGAAGAGGAGGCAATAGCAGAGCCGCATCCAAAGGTCTTGAATTTGGCATCTTTGATCACACCTGTGGCTTCATCCACTTCAATCTGCAGACGCATTACGTCGCCGCACTCCGGTGCTCCCACCAGGCCGGTACCTACGTTTGCTTTGCTCTTATCCAACGTTCCCACATTCTTAGGGTTCTGGTAGTGGTCAATTACTTTTTCTGAATATGCCATGGTATTAAGTTTATCAGTTTACAAGTTAATTGGTTAATAAGAACGCTGAGGACGGTAATAACTTGTCAACTTACCACCCTCTCAACTTTTCAACGATTAATGGTGTGCCCATTCAATACTGTTCATGTCAATCCCTTCCTTATACATCTCCCACAACGGGCTCATCTCTCTTAATTTATTAACGGTATTGGTTACTTGCTCAATGGTATAGTCAATTTGTTCTTCTGTCGTAAACCGGCCCAGGCCAAAACGAAGTGAACTGTGTGCCAGGTCATCGCCAAGACCGAGAGCTTTCAATACGTATGATGGTTCCAATGAAGCAGACGTACAGGCGGAACCGGACGATACGGCAATATTTTTATTGAACCCCATCATTAACCCTTCTCCTTCCACGTATTTAAAAGAGATATTGGTTACATGCGGCAGTTTGTGCTCTTTATCACCATTCAGGTAGCTCTCCTCCACTTTCAACAGCTCATTTTGTAATTTATCCCGCAGTGCACTTACCCTCTTTGTTTCTTCTTCCATTTCATTCATACAGATCTCACAGGCTTTCCCAAAACCAACAATACCGGGAACGTTCAGCGTACCGCTTCTCATTCCTCTTTCATGCCCACCACCATCGATCTGTGCCGTAACTTTTACCCTCGGGTTCTTGCGGCGAACATATAAAGCACCAACACCTTTAGGACCGTACATTTTATGCGCTGTGAAAGCCATCAGGTCAATGCCGTCTTTGTTTACATCAACCGGTATCTTACCCACGGCCTGTACAGCATCAGTGAAAACCAGCACACCATGTTTTTTGGCAATAGCGCTGATCTCTTTCATCGGGTTAATAGTACCGATCTCGTTATTGGCATACATGATCGCAATAAGTATGGTTGTTGGTTTGATAGCAGCTTCTAATTCTGCCAGGTCAACCAGTCCATTATCTTTTACTTTCAGGTATGTCACCTCGCCACCTTCTTTTTCAATATGCTTACAGGTATCCAGCACCGCTTTGTGTTCGATGTTGCAGGTGATGATATGATTGCCCTTGCTGGCATACATTTCAAACACACCTTTGATACCCAGGTTGTCACCTTCTGTAGCGCCGGATGTAAAGATGATCTCTTTGGGGTCAGCACCGATCAGTTTAGCAACTTGTTCACGGGCATAATCCACCGCTTCCTCTGCCTGCCATCCAAATGGATGGTTACGACTGGCCGCATTACCAAAACTATTGGTAAAATAAGGGATCATCGCCTCCACAACTCTCGGATCACAGGGAGTTGTTGCATTATGGTCAAGATAAATGGGGAAATTCAACATAGTTTCAATGTATAACTTGATTATCGTTTCTTAAACACAAAATTAGCCCAAAAGGTTCTAAATGAAAGGGGTAATTTCGCCTTGGCAAAGGTTTTTACCGAATTCGCAAAGACCTTTACTATCAACCGTTTGGTTATGCAAAAAATAGAACATATCGGCATTGCCGTACGAAGCCTCACCGATGCAGTCCCGTTGTTTGAAAAACTGCTGAATACCCCGTGTTATAAGACGGAATCCGTTGAATCTGAAAAGGTAAACACGGCTTTTTTCCAAACCGGCCCTAATAAGATCGAGTTACTGGAAAGTTCTGACCCGGATGGGGTTATTGCTAAATACGTTGAAAAGAAGGGAGAAGGCATCCATCATATCGCTTTTGATGTGGCCGATATTGAAGCCGAGATGGAACGGCTTAAAAAAGAAGGATTCGTATTACTGAACGAAAAGCCCAAACCGGGAGCAGATAATAAACTGGTCTGTTTTTTACATCCCAAACACACCAACGGTGTTTTAATAGAACTGTGCCAGGAAAAAAGTAGCTGACCGGGGTCTATAATTTACCATCGCCGTCTTCTTCCACAATTGAATCAGCATTCACAATACCTAATTTTTCTACGGCTACCTGGGCGGCAATTTGTGATGCATCTTTTTTATTAAACGCCTTCCCCTGGGCAATATTTTGACCATCTATTACAGCGGCGACAGTAAAGAGGCGACGGCCATTTTCCAGCTTTTCATCCAGGGTTTCAAATTCCAACGATTTGCCATTTTTATTGGCCCAGCCGTAAAGTTTATTTTTATGGTTGATCTCCAGGTTCTCCAGGTCATCCATGAACATATGCGGAAGGATGATGTAATCCAGCACCCATTTGGCGGTTTTTTTATACCCGAAGTCGAGATAGACCGCACCCACCAGGGCCTCCAGTGTATTACCAAATATCTGGCTCACTTTTAATGAGCCATCCATTTTGTTGTAAAGCGTTACTTTTTTCAATCCCATCCGGATAGCGATCTCATTCAGCTGCTGGCGGTTCACCATCTTACTGCGCATTTCTGTCAGAAAACCTTCTTCTTTATAAGGATAGCGTTTGAAAAGATAATCCGCCACCATGGCACTGAGCACAGCATCGCCAAGGTATTCAAGCCGTTCATTGTTCTCATCCGCTCCTTCACGGACAGAGCGGTGTGTTAAAGCCGTTTTGTACAGGGAAATATTACCCGGTTTGAAACCCAGGATATTCCTGAGTTCCTTTTTGAAAGTTGAACCGGCGTGTTTTTTAAAAAAATTACTGAAGAAATCCACAGAGCATCAAGCTACGAATTTTTTACAAATCAGCCTTTATACTTTTTCACAATCACACAGGCATTATGCCCGCCAAACCCGAACGTATTGCTCAAAGCAGCGTTGACTGGGCGTTGCTGGGCTTTATTGAAAGTAAAATTCAGTTTGGAATCCAGCTCCGGATCGTCTGTAAAATGGTTGATAGTAGGAGGCACGATATCATGCATTACAGCCTTAATACAGGCAATGGCTTCAATGACCCCGGCAGCCCCGAGGCAGTGACCGGTCATTGATTTGGTGGCACTGATGTTCAGGTTATAAGCATGCTCACCAAAAACAGCGGTAATCGCTTTTACTTCGGCACCATCACCAATAGGTGTTGAAGTACCATGGGTGTTGATATAATCGATCTCTTGCGGTTTCATTCCCGCATCATCCAGTGCAGCCAGCATTACATTACGGGCACCCAGTCCATCCGGGTGCGGGGCTGTGATATGATGGGCATCAGCAGTGGCACCACCACCTACTACTTCACAATAGATCTTTGCACCCCTTGCTTTCGCATGTTCCAGTTCCTCCAGTATCAATATTCCGGACGCTTCCCCCATTACAAAACCATCTCTGTCCTTGTCATATGGACGGCTGGCGGTGGTGGGATCATCGTTTCTTTCGCTCATTGCTTTCATAGCATTAAAGCCACCAACACCGGCTTCACTGATCACCGCTTCACTACCACCGGTAACAATGATATCGGCTTTACCAAGACGTAATAAATTATGGGCTTCAATAATGGCATTGGTGCTGCTGGCGCAGGCACTGACCACGGCGAAATTGGGCCCGCGGAGGTTGTGCCGCATGGATATTTGCCCGGCAGCAATATCCAGGATCATCTTTGGGATAAAGAAAGGATTGAAACGGGGTGTCCCATCTCCTTTTGCAAAATCGGTTACTTCGTTCTGAAAGGTAATTAACCCCCCTATTCCACTGGCGAATACAACACCAATACGGTCAGGGTTGATATTATCTTTATTCAACCCGGCATCCGCCATGGCCTGATCACTAACCACCAATGCAAACTGCGTAAAGCGGTCGATCTTACGGGCCTCTTTTTTGTCGAGGTAATGGGTTGGGTCAAAGTTTTTAACCTCACAGGCAAATTTGGTACGAAACTTAGAGGCGTCGAATTGTGTAATCGTTGCAGCTCCGGATACCCCATTGATCAACCCATTCCAGTATTCATCAACATTATTTCCCAATGGTGTAAGGGCACCCATGCCCGTAACAACGACCCTTTTCAGTTCCATAAACCTGATTGAATGATTAATAATTGTTCAAAGATAAAAACCGCCTTCGCTGCATTGCAACACAGTCAGAAGGCGGAGTTAATTTATTTCCATTCCGTGCTTCCGTCTCAGACGGAAACGATATATGCATTATTTAGCATGCTCTTCCAGGTAAGACACGGCCTGACCAACTGTAGTGATGGTCTCTGCCTGCTCATCCGGAATGGAGATGTTGAATTCTTTTTCGAATTCCATGATCAGTTCAACGGTGTCGAGTGAATCGGCTCCCAGGTCATTGGTGAAAGAAGCTTCATTGGTTACTTCTGCTTCGTCAACACCTAATTTGTCAACGATTATCTTTTTAACTCTTGATGCAATGTCTGACATGTCTGTAATAGTTTAGTTATTGGGTGCAAAAATATACTTTTTGGATAAATCAACATCGTAAAGCTTCTTTTTTCCCATTTTAGCCCAAAACATTGAAAAAGAGGTCATAGTAGCGACTTCCCGTATTTTCCGAAATAAAAATTTAAACGAAATGCCGTTGGCTGTCTAATAAGTTCTTTGTAATTTGAAAATCTATCAACAACCTGCTTTGAAATGGCTTTGAAAATAATTGATCACGGTAGCTACGAATATCGTCAAATGGTGAAGTTGCGGGACGATGTGCTGCGCAAACCGCTGGGTCTTGGCTTTACTCCTGAGGAACTGGAAGAAGAAAAGGGAAATATGCTGATCGGTGCCTTTGAAGAAGACGATATACTGGCCTGTTGCATGCTCGTGGAAGAAAATCCCACCACGGTCCGGCTTCGTCAAATGGCTGTATTAAACGACCTCCAGGGAAAGGGTATTGGAAGAGCTTTGATGACCTTTGCAGAAAATATAGCCCGCGACAGAGGATATAAGATACTTAGTATGCATGCCCGGAAAAATGCTACCGGCTTTTATGAAAAGATGGGCTACCGGGTAGTGGGTAATGAATTTACAGAAGTAACGATTCCGCACTACCTGATGGAAAAACGGCTTTGAGCCCGGTCGTGAATACATTTTACTTCTTTCTGATCTTTTCTTTCAGCAATGTTCTCAGTTCATTTACTTCCTCCTTATCAGCACATCCGCTTTTAGGGACCAGGAAAAAAGAACGACTGTCAAAATACAAATGGAAAAAATGAGGGCTTTCTAAAAAAGTGCTCAATGCCTCCCATGGCCAAGATCTGTTACCATTCTCATGACTTAGCGTGAAAGTTGTTTCACCAAAATCCATACTAAAGCTGTGTTTAAATGTTGCGGCTCTCCGATAAACCATCATGGGGAGCACAAACCAGAAACTGATCATTAATACAATCCATAAGGAGGAGCCTACTAAAAAAGCCATCGCTGTGATCTTTTTCAAGGCGTACAATGTAATAGACCCGATGGCAAATACATTTACAACGATCAGCATGATGCGGATCTCGGGCCTGCTGATGAAGTGATAGCGCAAGGCCTGCATTACCTGGCCCTTTTCGTATTGAAAATAAATTGTCATGATCAGAACTTAACCTTGATTGATAATTTTATTCATACAAACAAAATACACACTAGTTACCTGTTGTTCCCAGTTCTTTTTCATTTACGGACCACTCGCCCAACTTCTCGCCTTTTATTCCTAAAAACTCAACAGTCAGTTTACGATTACCTCTTGGTCCGCTGAAAGAAAATTTTCCATAGTTCTGTTTCTCTGCCAACCCAAAGACCCGGTAAGGGTTATTTTTTTCGGCATCTCCAAATTGATGAGTGCCGGAAGTAAGCGGGGAAACGGTAATATCATACAACGGGTAAGTTCCCGGTCTTTCCATCCTTATGATCTCACTATGATGCCTGTCGCCGGTAAGAAACAGCACTCCCGTTACATTATACTCCATTAAAAAGCTCATCAGTTCATCATATTCAGCCGGGAAATCCCGCCATTTGTCAAATGGAGAAACAGGGTTCAGCACCTGGCTGCCTACGGTAATGATCTTAAAAGTAGCGCTGCTGTATAACAATGAGTTTTTCAGCCACTCCATTTGTTGCTTTCCCAACATTCTTTTTTCGGGATTGGGTTTTCCATCCACCGAATCTTTTGTTCTGTCTGCGCTGCGCCACCAGCGATCATCAGTTATGAAAATATCTGCATCCCCCCATGTCGTCATCGTATAGATACCCTGCCCATTTTCGCCGGAAGAAGGATTACAGAAATAACTATTAAATACTTTTCTGCTGGCATCTTTCAGAATATAATTTGAACCGATATCATTAGGCCCGTAATCATGATCATCCCAGGTGGCTAATTGGGGCATGGCTTTCAAAAAGTTTTGTAATACCGGCACTGCCCTGTCGTGACTGGCCCGGTTCCATAATCCCCATTCACTGTAATAATCCACTTCTCTTGTGTACCAGGCATCACCCAGCCAAAGCATGAATGCTGATCGTTCTTTCGCCATGGTTTCAAAAATGGTAGAATCACCGCCATAAGGTTTACCGGGACGATCTGTTTCCGGCTGATTGAAATAGGCACAACTACCAGTCAGGAAATTAAAATCGGGAGCCGGTTTACGCCATTGCCAGAGATCTTTCGTGGTAAACTCCCCGGTTTTACCACTTGTCTTTCCATCAATCAAAATTTTATACTGGTAAACCGAATTATAATCTAACCCGCCGATAGTAAGCTGAACGGGGTTAAAATCATTCCCTAATTGTCCTTTATAAACTATGATCTTTGATTTAAACTCTCCCTTTTTATTGTATTGAATCGAAACAGACTTCACTTGTGGTGAAACCTCCACCCAGATCTTTGCATCTTTCAGTTCAACCGGGCCCAGCATAGGTCCTGAAATAATTTTAGACTGTGCAAAAAGCAGGGCCCAGCTAAAAAAAAGAACAGCTGATAACAAGGGCTTTTTCATTACAAAATTTTAGTCCCGCAAGTTAAGCCAGATGGAATTTGCCAAAAAAATAAATCCACCTGCAAGAGGTGGATTTATTTACTATAGGAGAATGATTTGAAATTTATTGCGGAATGTTGTAGGCAGCGCAAACTTCTTCATATGTCATGGTGCGTGGATCTCTTGATCTTCCACCTAATACACCACCCGGTATAACCACCCAACGATATTGGTTAGTTGATCCAACAGCTGTTGGGGCAACGCCTGTATTCGTCATATTATACCACCGGATATCCAGTCTGCCGGTATAAGGTCTGTGTTCAAACATCAGGGCAACATCTGGGATAAAAGAAGGCAGTGTCTGTACTTCTGTTGGCAATCCTACTGTTCTTACATATGCAAGTACAGCTCCATTATCAACAACTGCAGCAGTGATTGATGTAACTGCAGCAGATATGTATTTATACCGTACGCCAAACAGAACAGTATCTCTTTGGTTAGCACCGAAGTTTGTCCAGTTAGAATAAATTACGTTAGCTGTGCCAGCAGGACCTTGCGGGCCAGTGGGACCAGTAGGACCTTGTGGACCAGTGGGACCAGTAGGACCAGTAGCGCCGGTTCCACCAGTTCCTCCGGCAGGACCCTGAGCACCAGTTGCACCAGCAGGACCTTCAGGACCTTCTTTAGTACAGTTGACAGCAATAAAGGCGATGGCTAATAATAAAAGCGAAAGAAGTCTGAACTTTCTCATAGCGTTTGATTTGGCAGTTATTTAGTTTCTTTAATGTATAAATGTAAACGGATTTAACCGTTTCCCAAAGATGTTTTAAAGGTAAAGGAAAAAAATCCAACCATTTATCGATTTCTTTAAAAAAATTTCCTGCATTGCGTGTTTTTGCCAGCTTAACCCTAACGGCTATATTTGTTGACACTCAAATACTAAACTCATGTCTTTCAGACTATCTGTTTTGCTTCCTTTTCTATTCCTATCGGTAATTTCAGCGGGTCAGTTTAAAAAGGGCAACCGGATGACAGGACTCACCGTCGGAAGTGCTTTTTTCAATTCCGGGAATGCTGATGTTTCGTACCCGGCCCCAACCACCGGCTATACTGCCAAAACCACCAATTTCGGGCTGGCTATTCAACCTTCATTCGGCTGGTTTATCTCTGATAATACTGCCGTGGGGGTATCGCTTAATATTAACCCCACCAACAGCAAGCTTACGAAAGAAGCCGGTGGAACAACTTATGAAAAAGACAAGACCAACTCTTTTAATTTTGGTATTGGCGGTTTTGCCCGTAGTTATTTCAGCAATTCTTCTTCTTTACTGCCTTTTGGCCAGTTCAGCCTGAATGTAGGCATGACCTCTTTAAGCAATGAAGGATTCATCTATAATAGCGATATCGGTGGCAGCTATAAACAGACTTATTCGGGTAAATCTTCCGGTGGATTTTTTACCAATGCCACACTATCGGCAGGATTGACAAAACTATTAAACCCGCATACAGGTCTTGATTTTTATGCAGGCTACACTTTCTCTTTTAATAAAAACACATCCAAGACAACCCTCTTAAAAGATTATGGTAATAATGGCAGCATTGAACAAACCATAGAGAGTGAGCCCACTACCAAATTCACCAGCCATGGGTTTATGATCGGTGTCGGGTTCCAGGTTTTCCTCGGACCCCGAACAAAATAATAACGACCCGGTTTAGAAGAGAAAATAAAAGCCCCGGATCAAAATGATCCGGGGCTTTTTTATGTAACCAGGTTGATTATTTATTCATCATCTGCTTCGCCTCAATACTGAGGGTTGCATGGGGCACGGCACGAAGACGGGCTTTATCAATCAGTTTCCCGGTAACACGGCAGATGCCATAAGTTTTATTCTCGATGCGCATCATCGCTTTTTCCAGGTGATCAATAAATGTGATCTGGCGGCTGGCCATCTGGCTCAGTTGCTCTCTTTCCATACTTACACTACCATCTTCCATAGTCATATAACGGGCTTCATCCACATCACCACCTTCATCACGGCGGGTAATCAGGCCATGCAGGTAAGCCAGTTCTTTTTTAGCGGCATCTAATTTCTTTTGAATGATCTCACGGAACTCTGCCAGGTCGGCATCAGAGTATCGCATACTCGGTCCATTATGTTCGTACATAGGGTTAGTGTCTAATACAGATTTAGTGAATTCGGGTTCATATTTAACCGAGCTTTTGGTGGTTGTTTTCGGGATAACAACTTTCACCGGCTTCGGTGGTTCTTTTTTGATAACTGGTTTGGCCACCTGCTTGATTGATACCAACGATTTAGGATCGTTCGCAGATGGTTTTTTAACCACGGGGGCAGGAGGTGCTGCAGGTTTCTCTGCCACTTTCTCTACTGGCTTGGACACTGCCACAGGTTTGGCCGGTTGCTTAACAGGAGCTGGTTTGGCTACAGGTTTAGCAGCAGGCTTTTTAACAGCTGCTGCCTTCTTGGCAACAGGCTTCGGTGCAGGCTTTTTAGCGGCCGGCTTGGCGGGTGCAGATTTTTTCACAGTTTTCTTGGCTGCCGGTTTTTTAGCAGCAGCTTTTTTAGGGGCAGGTTTGGCGGCCTTTTTAGGTGCCGGTTTCTTTTTACTTGCCATGATTTACCCTTTTTTTAAAACAATCACATTAAGCAATACATCGTTAATATCGATCTGGATACCTTCCGGTATCTCAGTTTCAAAATCCAGCGAATCCGCCAGAATTTCGGCGCAAATATAGTCTTTAAACTGAGCCAGCGAATCTTTCATTCCGTTGGCGGCAGCCACTTTCAGGCTTACCCGGTCCGTCAGTTCAAACCCACTGTCCTTCCTGATCTTCTGGATCCTGTTCACAAACTCACGGGCATTACCCTCGGCTTCCAGTTCTGGGGTAATGGTAACATCCAGCGCCACCGTCAAACTGCCTTTATTGGCCACTGTCCAGCCCGGGATATCCTCGCTGCTGATCTCAACATCGGTGGTTTGTAATATTACAGGTTCGCCATCAACTGGCAAATTATATTGTCCCTCTTTTTCTAACACTGCGATGTCCTCTTGTGTGAATTGAGCCAGTGCTGCCGACACCGCTTTCATCTTTGGTCCCAGTTTTTTACCCAGGGCCACAAAATTGGGTTTTATCTTTTTACTGATGAATGTATTATCAGGGCTCAGGTATTCGATCTCTTTTACATTCACCTCGGCTTTTACCAGGTCTTCCACTTTTTGCAATTGCTCTTTCATGGAAGCACTCAGGGCGGGTATCAGCACTTTTTGCAGTGGCTGGCGAACTTTGATATTTACTTTTTTGCGAAGTGATAATACCAATGAGGAAGCATCCTGCGCCAGCTGCATTCTTTCTTCCAGTAATTCATCGATCACGGCTTCATTCGCCACAGGAAAATCAACATGGTGCACTGACTCTGCGTTGAAACGACCCGTTACGGCATTCAAATTTTGGAACACCGCATCACTGAAGAACGGAGATATCGGTGCAATCAACCTCGTGATGGTTTCCAGGCACTCATATAAAGTCTGGTACGCACAGATCTTATCCTGCTCGTATTCTCCTTTCCAGAAACGGCGGCGGCAAAGACGAACATACCAGTTGCTGAGGTGTTCATCCACAAAATCTTCGATCACACGGCCGGCCTGTGTCGGTTCATAATCATCCATGTATTCATTCACTTTCTTCACAACTGTATTCAATGAAGAAAGTATCCAGCGATCAATCTCCGGTCTTTCTTTTACAGGGATATAAGCTTCTTTAAAAGCAAAGCCGTCCACATTAGAATACAGGGCAAAGAACTGGTAAGTATTATATAAGGTGCCAAAGAACTTACGCTGCACTTCCTTGATGCCTTCAATATCAAATTTCAGGTTATCCCAGGGTGAGGCATTGGTGATGAGGTACCACCTTGTGGCATCCGCACCAAATTTCTCAATCGTTTCAAACGGGTTCACCACATTGCCCAGCCGTTTGCTCATCTTGTTCCCGTTCTTATCCAGCACCAGCCCGTTTGATACCACCGTTTTATAGGCGACTGAGTCAAACAGCAAACAGGCAATGGCATGCAGAGTATAGAACCAGCCTCTTGTCTGGTCAACACCTTCTGCAATGAAGTCGGCCGGGAATGCATTTTTAAAATCTTCTTTATTGCCGAAGGGATAATGCCATTGTGCATAAGGCATAGCACCCGAATCAAACCAAACATCGATCAGGTCTGGAACCCGTTTCATCGGTTTGCCTGATGGACTGAGAAGAATTATTTCATCTACGAAAGGCTTATGTAAATCCAGGCTATCGGCTGTGAGCTTTGCGCTTTGAGCCAAGCCAAGTACCTCGTCTGCTTTTTTTGCACCAACCCTTAACTCATCAACACTCCCGATGCAAACTTCTTCTTCCCCATCCTCAGTTCTCCATATTGGCAACGGCGTTCCCCAATACCTTGAGCGGCTCAGGTTCCAGTCCACCATATTCTCCAGCCAGTTACCAAAACGACCTTCCCCGGTTGATTTGGGTTTCCAGTTGATAGTTTTATTTAATTCCACCATCCTGTCCTTGATAGCCGTGGTTTTGATAAACCAGGCATCCAGCGGGTAGTATAAAACAGGTTTATCGGTTCTCCAGCAATGCGGGTAACTGTGTTCGTATTTCTCTACTTTAAACGCCCTGTTCTCTTTTTTCAGTTTTACGGATATGTCAACATTCACGTCAACATAATCTTTCTCATCCTTATAATTCTTTACATAGCGGTTGCTGAACTCGCCGAGGCCATCTACAAATTTCCCCTGGCGGTCCACCATCGTCAGAATACCGATATTATATTTCTTACCCACTTTAAAGTCATCTGCACCAAAAGCTGGTGCGGTATGAACGATACCGGTACCATCTTCTGTGGTGACAAAACTGTCAACTAATACACGGAATGGTTTTGCACCCGGTGTAAGTTCTTCAATAACTTTTGGTGAATTAGCCTCGTAAGGAAGGAGTTGTTCGTATTCACAACCTTCAATTTGAGACCCTTTGAATTCAGTTATTACCGACCATGGTAACAATTTTACTTTTTCATTGTAATTGTCAAAGTCGCCATCCTTTGCTTCCTCTTTGAAGTATTTACCGAGTAATGCTTTTGCCAGTACCACATTAATGGGCAAATGTGTATAAGGATTAAATGTTTTTACCAATACATAATCAATATTGGCACCAACCGTCAATCCTAAGTTAGAAGGCAGTGTCCATGGAGTCGTCGTCCACGCCATGAAGAAAACCTCAGCACCATGAACAGCATCGTGGAGGAATTTACTTTTATCATCCTGTACTGCCCGGAACATGGCAACAGCACTCGTATCCTTCACATCCTTGTAAGTTCCCGGCTGGTTCAGTTCATGTGAACTCAATCCTGTCCCCGCAGCAGGTGAATAAGGCTGGATGCTTACACTTTCATACAACAGGCCTTTTTTATACAACTCACTCAGCAGCCACCAGAGTGTTTCAATATAATCGTTCTTGAAGGTTATATAGGGATCATTAAGGTCCACCCAATACCCCATTTTTTTGGTGATCTCATCCCACTTGTCTTTATAGCGCAGTACCGCTTCCCGGCATTTGGCATTGTATTCTTCTACCGATATTTTTTTGCCAATATCTTCTTTGGTAATGCCCAGTTCCTTTTCCACACCCAGCTCAATCGGCAGTCCGTGAGTATCCCAGCCGCCCTTGCGTTTTACCTGGAAACCTTTCATGGTTTTGTAGCGGCAAACCAGGTCTTTCAGTGTTCTTGAAATAACGTGGTGGATGCCGGGCATACCGTTGGCACTGGGCGGGCCTTCATAAAACACGAAGGGGGTTGCTCCATCCCGGAGGGACACACTTTTTTCAAAGGCCTGTTTTTCAGTCCAGTTAGCCAGTACTTCCTGCTCAAAGGCAGGCAGGTTTAAGCCGGTAAATTCTCTGTATTTAGCACTCATAGCCATTCTAAAATGGCAGCGAAGTTACGAAAATAAACAGCCGGTTCAGCCACCAATTAGCACAGATTAACGCAGATAAAAAG
>JAEUVP010000152.1 GCA_016786805.1 Chitinophagaceae bacterium
CTGATCTGTGTGGTCCGTGATACTCCCTATAATCTTATTCATATCCGCAATATGGAAACTCTGACCCTTGCAGGAGCAGTTATCTGCCCGGCCACTCCTTCCTTTTACAGCAAACCTCAGACCATCGAAGAAGTAGCCGCCACTGTTGTTGACCGGGTACTGGACCTGGCTGGTATTGATATTAAAACATTCCGCTGGGGCAAATAAAAGAGGCCATCCAAAAGATGGCCCCGGTTGGTAAAGGTCTATGGTTATAATTATTTTGTTCCTGTTGTTTTGGTTTTGGCCTTTGCAAAAGGACTGACCAGAAAAGAAAACTGGACTCCTCCTCCACTCAACTTCACTTTACCATGCCCCACACCTGTAAGAGGCAATTTCAAATAAGGTTCCGCTGCAACAGAGAGGAAATTAGTAAGCTTGCGCTGGTACCCTGCAGACAAGGTTAATATAGAGAAGAAGTGCTTATTCTCATTGCTGTATGATTTGGTATAGGTATAAGTAGGCTGCCCGGGATAATCATACACATATTGATAAGTTTCTTTTTTCATGAACAAAGAGGAAACAGCTGCCCCGGCAAAGATTCCCTGTTTTGCAGAACGGCTGAAGTTATAGGTAAGGCTCAACGGTATCTCGTACACCTTACAATCAGCGCCGATCTTTGTAAGATACTGGGCACCGGGAACCGGCACTTTGGGTTTATAATCTTTAGGCGCTGCCGTGTATATTTTATCCGTCATATAGAAACCAGTTCTTACCGTGAGGCGATTATTGAACGTATATCCAAGTCCCGCACCTGTAAGCAATCTTGTTTTACCGATCTTGCTGGTACCTACTGCACTCACATCAGGGCCGGCTGACAAACTGAGAAAGAATGAATTCGTCCGTTTCTTTTTCTTTGCTTCCTCTTTTACAAGATTGTTTTCCGGAACAACCGGTGCTGTTATCTTTTCCTCAGCCGGTTTATTGACTTCCTGTTTTTTCTCTTCACTCACTGCTACCGGTTCAATGGTGTTATTGACAGAATTGCTTTCCGTAACAGCCGTTACTGGTTCAGCTGTTTTGTTCGTTGAAGGGGTTTCTTTTTTCTGCATAGTCACCTGGTCAGCAATTTTATCATGATCGTTAGCGGAAACAATTGCTTTCTCATCTATCGGTGTCGCTTTAGTAGTCTTTTTCTTTTTGCCAATGCCAGAAGAACTTGTCGTAATGTCTTGTTCTGCTTCTTTATTCAAACCAATTCCCGCAGGTTGTGCATCCCGCTTTTGATCACTCAATGATCCTGCACTTGCTGGTTCAACTACTTTTTTATCGGTATCGGTTGTTGTGGTAACTGAATTTCCTTCAGCATTTGTATTGCTGTTAATAGTGGCATCCTTTACAGGAGTTGTGGCTGTTTCGTTTTCAGTTGCTGTACTTGCCGTTGAACCAGGAGTAACTGTTCCATTAGTATTCTTTTCAGGACCTGTACTGGCAACAGCTGTAGCCGACACTTCCTTCTTCCATGGTTTCTCCAGCAGCAACCAGGCAGCGCCGCTACCCATTAATAACAATGCAAACAACCAGAAGAAAAAGAAGCGTCTCCTTTTTTTCTCCTGTTGCGGCATATGTTTATCCAGCAGTGCTTCCATCTTATCCCAGGCCTTTTCATCATAGGTCGGGTGATGGTTGTCTGCCGCATCCTTTATCCTGTTATCAAAATCTTCAAACTGCATTTTTCGCTTCCTCGGTTTGATTTTGTTTAAATAATATCTTCTGCAACTGTCTCCGGGCTTTGGACAAATTCGATTTGGATGTACCCGTTGAAATGCCGAGTTGCGCAGCAATTTCATCATGGCTGAGCCCGTCAATGATAAACAGGTTCAGCACTGTCCTGTATCCCGGCGAGAGGTCCTGTATGCCCCGGATGATCTCATCATATGATAGCTTATCCACTGCATCTTCTCCTTTGGCCGGCACCTGCATGATCACCGGGTCAATATCCGTTATCATCCGTTGCTTATGGTATTTCCGGAAATGATCAATGGCGGTATAGACCATGATCTTCCGCAGCCAGCCTTTGAAGGAGCTGACCACA
>JAEUVP010000449.1 GCA_016786805.1 Chitinophagaceae bacterium
GGTGACCAACTGATCTATCATGACTATGCCGATATCAGTATTGCTGTTAGTACGCCGAGAGGATTGACAGTGCCGGTGATGCGTAATGTAGAAAGCATGAGCATGGCAGATATTGAAAAGAAAGTGGTGGAGCTGGCAGGCAAAGCAAGAGATAGTAAGCTGACCACAGAGGAGCTGACAGGCGGGACATTCACGATCACCAATGGTGGGGTATTTGGCTCCTTAATGAGCACACCGATCATTAACATACCACAAAGTGCCATACTTGGTATGCATAAGATACAGGACCGGCCGATGGTAGTAAACGGGCAAGTGGTGGTAAGACCGATGATGTACCTGGCACTCAGTTATGATCACCGCATTATTGATGGCCGTGAATCAGTAAGTTTCCTGGTAAGGGTGAAAGAATTACTGGAGAACCCGGAACAATTACTGATCGGCAAAGACCCGGTGAAGACTTTGCTGGAGTTATAATGAAATAAATAAAATCTTCAAAGGGCTGCAACTTGCGGCCCTTTTTGTTTTCTTTGCCGGGTGAGCCGCTTTCATTCTTATATCAATTCTGCGAAAGAAATTCTGCTGAACTATACCGGGGAAGAACCTTTTGGTTCTTTTATAAAAAAGTTTTTTGCAGCGAATAAAAAATACGGCTCCAAAGACCGGAAGCAGATCAGTAATCTTTGTTATTGTTACTTCAGGCTGGGGCAAGCGGTTGCAACAATGCCGGTTGAAGAAAGAATACTGCTGGCCTTATTTCTTTGTTCGGATAAACAGGATGCAATGCTGGAGGCACTAAAGCCGGAATGGAACGAAAAGGTTGATTTTAATTTTGAGGATAAATGCAAAACAGCCGGTATATCCCTGCAACCTGCTGATCTTTTTCCCTGGATTGCTGAACTGAGTGAAGAAATTGATCCGAAGTATTTCGTTTCTTCTTTTTTGGTACAACCTGACCTCTTCCTGCGAGTAAGACCTGGAAAATTTGCTGCGGTGCAGGATAAACTTCAAAAAGCAAATATTGTATTTCATAAACAAGGCGATAACTGCCTGGCATTGCCTAATGCTTCCAAGATCGATGAAGTGTTAGAACTGAATAAGGATGTGGTGGTGCAGGATTACAGTTCGCAACGGGTAGGAGAATTCTTGAATAATATCGAATCCCAAACATCGAACCCTACACTTTCAGTATGGGATTGTTGTGCTGCCAGTGGAGGCAAATCCATCATGTTATATGATCATAACAACAATATTGATCTTACGGTATCTGATATCAGGGAATCTATTTTGGCAAACCTGCGCAAACGATTCAACGAAGCGGGGATTAAAAATTATAAAAGTCTTGTGGCTGATCTGTCAAGGCCAATATCGCCTATCCTCAACTCTCCATTTGACCTGATCGTAGCTGATGTTCCCTGTTCCGGCAGCGGCACCTGGAGCCGGACACCCGAGCAACTATTCTATTTCAATGAAGAAAAGATCAATGAGTATGCTGCATTGCAGCAACGGATTGTTGCAAATGTGCTGCCCCATTTGAAAAAAGGCGGGTATTTTCTCTATATCACCTGCTCTGTTTTCAAGAAAGAGAATGAGGAAATGGTGAGCAGCCTGCAGGGGAATTTCCAGCTGGAGCTGACCAGGATGAAAATATTGAAGGGATATGAAAAGAAAGCAGATACGATGTTTGCCGCTTTGCTGCGAAACCCATTATAATCTGATGAGTTCAGTTATACCCACTGGTTTCTGGTTATTGAATACTTTGATATAATATTTTCCTTTCGCCAGGTTTGCGACCGGAATATCAAGTGTTGTTTTTCCTGTATTTTTTGAACCCTTTAGTTGTAGCACAAGGGATCCTTTTGCATCGTACACCACTATTGGCATATTCGTAATCGCATAAGGCGTTTCAATGATAAGTGATACGGTTGTTCCTGTAACCGGGTTGGGTTGAACACTTACTAAGTCTTTTACAGCAGAAGGGTCATTGGTGGCGGTGGTAAAACAACCAGTGCTGGTACTCGCATTCGCCGTATCAATATACAGCGCTGTGAAAGTAGCTGTAGCCGTATCAATAATTTGCCGGATACGGTACGAAATAGTTCCGGCTGCAATATTCACCAATGGGTTATTGAACTGGTAAGAATGATTGGCCAGTATATCACCTGCTAAAGGATTCACTTCGCCAATCTTTGTATAGGCGGATTCACCGGGAGCTTTTCTTTCGATCTCGTATTTCATGGCTGCCACATCTTTACTGCTCCAGCTGATCGTAGTATTGCAATTAGTTATTGTGGCAGAAGAAGTGGCATAATCGATCAATAAACTGCTGAACGCTGTTTTCATATCCGGGATACCATAACCAACAGTGTCATTCGGGTTGGAAAAACGGCTACCAGCCTGTTGCAAGGCGTATACGATCTTCATATTATTGAACTCGGGAAATCCCTGCCATAAACAGGTTCCCAAACCTGCCATATTCGGTGCGGCGAATGAGGTTCCATTATTAGTTCCGATAGTATTGGAGGGTGATTGAACAACAGCACCTACACCGACCGACGAAACATTGGGTTTTATTTGCCCGTCTGCGGAAGGGCCGCGACTGGTAAAGGAACCCGGTATACCTGAAGTATTCACAGCGCCAACGGCAACCACACTATCTCCATCAGAAGGAGCAATGATACGGCCCCAACTGTTATTGCCTTCATTACCCGCTGAGTTAAAAACAAGTAATCCTTTTTTTGCAGCCATGTCAGCACCAATGGAGCAAATAGTGGTATTGCCATCCATGTTACTGAACGTATAATTGAAGATGGCATTATCAAAATCATAGTACCCGAGTGAAGAGGAGATGACATCGCAACCGGCACTATCTGCTCTTTCTGCTCCGCACACCCAATTATGCTCTTCAATGGGGTACTCACTGCCCACATCTTCAGTTCTGAATAAATGAAAGCTTGCCTTCGGCGCTTTGCCTACAAACAAGCCGGGCATATTGGCGGCAATCGTAGAGAAGCATTGCATACCATGCGAATTATCTTCGGCAACGCTGGCATTCCGGGCCACAAAATCCCAGGTACTGAGTATTTGGCCATTGGTATTAACACTATCGAAAGCATCTAATGTATTATAACTAAAGAAGCCTCCATCCAGCATGGCAATATGAACACCCTGTCCCCGTAAACCTATATTGTGTAAAAATTCCCCTTTGTGCAGGTGTATCTCGTTAAATGAATTGGTTCCGTAGTTAAAGAAATCAGCCATTATTTGCGATGGTCTGCCGTTAGCAGGAGGCAAGGGTGTAACAGTTTCTTCCAGTTCAAATTTATTTCTTGTAGTGCTGTTACCTGCTATTCTTGCAGCAATACCGGATACGGATTGTACAAATGCAAAACCATTGATGGTGGTAATGGCATTCGCATCAGTAGTTAAAATGGAAACGGAATTCAGCCAGCGGGAAGCATTCAGTACTGTTACATTCGGAACATTAGCGATCTGGGTGATATAAGCAGGCGTAACAGGAAGGTCTGAACTGTCGATTGCAATACCATACCTTGTTCTGCGGTCTATAGCTCTTTGGGATAAATAATTTAAAGGGCTGCTAAATGAATAAGGAGAGCCTCCTTTGTTTTTTAGTTTTACAATATAACGGGTAAACTGTGCGTCAAGCGTACTTGTTGCCAGCATAGAAACAACGATCAGTAAAAGCGGTAGAATTCGTTTCATCAGTTCTCAGCATTTTAGCCGGCATGAAGTTAGCCAATCCGTGGTAAACTAATTGTGGTCCACCATCCACATGGTAAGGCCAAACCCTGTTTTAAAAGGACCACCGGGCTGACCGGTATTCGGCTGGTATTCCCAGAGTTCATATTCACGGTAGACCAGGCCGATATTTTTGGAGTATTTATCTACAGACCTTACTCTTGAACCATATCCATCCACGTTGACGATAGGAACATTAAAAGATTCATCAGCGGCTTCCACGGTCCACACATCGGTATAGGTTTTATTCCTGTAACCAAGCGTTGGTTCAAATACATCATAATAAAAATCCCAGTCGGCCATCCCGTCATCATAACTGTTATTCACACTGATATAATCATACGGATTAGTGGGAAGGAAACGGTTACCCTTCCAACTGAAACCCTCTTTGATCGGGAGGTGTAGTTTGATCACTCTCTTATTATCATCAATCACTTCCAGCTGGTCTGCTAACGGGGTAATGAAATAAGAACCATTCGGTACCCAGGGGGTTGAAGCGGTAGAATCACTCAGGTACCTGAATACCCGGTAAGAAGGGCGGCCAAGGCCATCGTTGATCTGTGCATCGATGACATGTTTTTCCTGGTATTTATGGATCTCTGTATTACGTCCGAAATTGGTAAAGACCAATGAGTCCAGGCGATAGGTGATATATTTCCCGGGAGCCAGGATCACATAATCACTGATCGGTTCTGTTTCAAATTGCTCTGTTTTATTGGAACAGGAAAACAGGAAAGTAGCTGCTATAAAAAGTAAAACGGAGAGTTTAAATGTAAAGAATCTCATAAGTGGTTTTTCTATATTGACGGATACAACATTTATTAAGTC
>JAEUVP010000459.1 GCA_016786805.1 Chitinophagaceae bacterium
AAGCGATGCCCCAATCCTTTTCCTTCCGCCGCTCCTTCAATGATACCGGGCAGGTCGGCGATGCAAAAACTTTTTCCGTCCCGGTATTCCACCATACCCAGGTTGGGAGTGATAGTGGTAAATGCATAATCAGCGATCTTGGGTTTGGCAGCGGTGATCACCGACAGTAAAGTTGATTTGCCGGCATTGGGAAAACCAACGAGCCCCACATCGGCCAGCACTTTTAATTCTAATACTTTCCATCCTTCTTTACCGGGTAAACCGGGTTGTGCATGTTCAGGCGCCTGGTTGGTTGGAGTGGCAAAATGAGAATTTCCCAAACCGCCTTTACCGCCTTCGATCCAGATGACTTCCTGGCCATCTTCCAGTATTTCCACTTCCTGCTGGCCGGTTTCTTCATCACGGGCAATGGTACCCAGCGGCACTTCAATGATAATGTCTTTCCCGAAACGGCCTGTTTTATTGTTGCTGCTGCCGCCTTCCCCATCTTCTGCCAGTACATTCTTATAATAGCGGAGATGCAAAAGTGTCCAGAGGTTTTTGTTGCCTTTCAGGATGATATGGGCACCTCGTCCACCATCACCACCGTCAGGTCCGCCCATGGCGGTGAACTTGTTACGCATAAAATGCTTGCTGCCTGCTCCACCATGTCCGCTGCGGCAAAAGATCCTGATCTGGTCAACAAAATTGCTCTTCTCCAAAATTTTATATTTGCTGTGAATTGCAAATATATTCTTTCGTTCATCAACCCTTGGCTATGAAATATTTTATCCTTCTACTGGCTGTTCCTGCGTTATTAAGTGAAAACTGTGGCAAAAAGAAAAAGAGGGCCGCTTTCCCGGTCTGTGTCCAGCAAAAGATTGATTCTATTGTCAAAGAACCCCGCTGGAATCCACCTGCTGAAGTGAATGAGTATAGCTATAAAGGGAAAAGAGTGTTCTTGTTTAGCAGCGACTGCTGTGATTTTTTTGATGTGCTGGTTGATGAAAGCTGTAATCCTGTTTGCGGTCCCCATGGCGGCATTACCGGCCGGGGAGATGGCAACTGCACTGATTTTGATAAAGAAGCCCAACACGTACAACTGATCTGGAAGGATAGCCGGGAAAAATAAAAACCCCGGTAGTTCCGGGGCTTTAGTATAGGGAAAAATGGTATGGTCTTATTGAACGATCAGTTTTTTGCTGTATACGGCCTTACTGTTCTTATCCAATATTTTCACCAGGTAAAATCCTTTAGCGGCTGATTCGGTAAGAGTGATCGCTTCTGTTTGATTTTTACCTCCCACATTAATGATACGCTGCATCATTAATCTTCCCATCACATCAGTTAGCTGCACGGTATATTCACCTGCCTCCAGTTTATTGAATTGTAAGGAGAACCTGTTATTGACAACCGGGTTGGGGTAGATCTGCACTAACCCGTTATCTGTTTCTTCAATGCGAGTGAAATCTTCCACCGGGTTTTGATTCCGTTGCCGGGTATCCAGGATATTACTGTTGGCCAGGTCAGAACTGCGCCATCCACCGGCTGTTTTATAAGGTGTAGCTGTCCAGCTGGCAGCGTCTACTATATAATAACTGTTGGCATCAACAGCGCTGCCGATCATTATTTTATTATCAGCTGTAACCGCTGCGCCATTACTGGTATAGTTGGCCGGTAAACCGCTGATGGTTCCTGCATGCGTAGCGATCTTTGTTTCAATATTTACTTTGAAAACATGATTACGGGCAGAGAAAATATAAAGATTGCCTTCATTATCGGCGATCATATCGCCACCAAAACTGCTGCAGGAACTATGGATCGACATTCCTTTATTCGCAGGATCATCCACCACGTTTCCAAGATCAGTAATGGTTAGTTTTTTACCGGTGGTAAAACGAACCAGGTGTGCACCATCGTTGGTCATCGCATAACCATTGCCATCATTGCCGATGGTCATCCGGGTAATGATATTTCCCTGGTCGGGAGATTTACGGGCCATACCGGTAAATTCCTGTGATGTGACATAGAAAACTTTCATTGTTTTCAGGTCAATATAACGGAGCTGATCAATGAACATCGGGGTGTACCAGATGCGGTTATTCTTTTTATCGTACGCCATCGCTGCCACACCACTGCTGAATGCAGGTTGCAGGTTGTAACCCCTGTTCTGTTCGGTGGTAAAAGTGGTGAGTTCTTTTTTACTGGCCGCATCAAATGCAGTTTGTTTGCTGTCAGTACCATTCAGTAAAACAGTACTGAACTCGCCATTCTGGAGATTGATCTTTCTTAAATAACTCCAGTTCACACCATCCTGCTGCACATCGGTGATTGCATACGCAAAACGATCTGCCTGTGCAGACGAAAGTGAAGCGGTTAATAAGGCGGCTGCTAAAAATGAAGGAAAGCGTAGATTTTTTCTCATACAAAAGGGTTTTGTGTTTCTATGGAGATGAAAGGCATATTTAAATTACATACTATTTAGCTTTCCCGGAAATGAAATTATATGAAAGGGGTAATCATATTAAATAAAAAAACCCCTCCGCAATGTGCCAGAGGGGTCAAGGTATAAAAACCCTGAGCATTGATTTTCACTTATCAAACTCAGCGAACGACAGAAAACTTAGCGGCTGTCAGTTCTTCTCCATTTGAAAGCTGAATAATATAACTGCCTGTTTGTAAACGCTCCAGGTTGTTGATAGCTACAGTGTTAGTTCCTTCGGCAGCCTTGCTTTGTTGTTGTAATACTGTTCTGCCGGCCAGGTCCACTACACGGATGGTAACAATAGCAGGGCGGGCTGCTTCAAAACGCACATTCGCAACACCACCGATCACGATCGGGTTAGGGTTCATAGAAATGCCGGTCAGTGATTTTGCCCCTTTGCGGATCAGTACTTCGTTGCTGTACTTGAACCTGCCATTTACATCCACCATTTTCAGGCGATAGAAGAAAACATCACCACTTGCAGCTGCAAGGTTATCGCTGTATTGGTAGTTAGAACGGCCGGTAGCATTATTTGATGCTTTGCTACCAATTGCTGCAAAACTTCCGCTGCCATCTTTTCTTTCCACTTCAAAATGACTGAATTCAGATTCGTTTTCAGTTTCCCAGTTGATCAGCGTGGTATTATTTTTCAGGGAAGCAGAAAAACTAAGCAGGCTCACGGGTAAAGTTGACTGGCTGGGGAATGCATAGCAGCCAAATTTAATACCGTATTCACGGCCGGGTCTGCCCACATTGTAGCCGTTTGTACCTGCTCTGAAGTCATATCCGAGACGGAAGGTTACAGAACTTACACCCACAGAATTATAGCGGAAGGAAGAAGCTACCTGTGAACAACGGGAGATGCCAGTTCTTTCATATACACCGCCTGCAAAACCTGTCCAGGTATTACCGCCATCTGCATAGTTATAGGCTACCAGCTCTGTGGTTCCTGCTGCTAATACAATTGGGTTACCGCCACCAAATACCTGTGCTACACGGGTTTCACGGAGCCAGGCCTGGGATGTCGCTCCTCCTGTTTCAAAAGAACCGTCTGCATCATAGCTGATCATATTCAGGCTGCTGATGGTAACAGGAGTGGTAAAGTTGTTTACCCCCTGGAAGAAATTGATGGTCATTTGAACATATCCTCTTCTGTCAGTAGCATTCAGGTTGCCGTCTGGTCTTATCGTTGGTGCAAAAAAATCTGCTACTGAATTACCAGCCTGGTCAACTGCCGCATTATTATCCATACTGGTCACATCGGCCTGGAACTGGCTGTTGATCGTTACTTCAGCATTAATAGTTATTCCTGCCGCAACGCCAATATTAGCAAAACGCCAGATAGCGCCAACACCCAGGTTATTACCGTTGTTGCCCCTGTTATAAGTTCCACCGGTGAAATTTGTTACGAAAACGGTGCTGCCGGCCACACACTGATCGATAGGGGTATTGCCCGGACCTAAAACTGTACAATTCGCAGCATTACCAGTAGCCGGGTTTGCCGGAACGGTAGGCTGCGCATTTAATGCATAACCGGAGAATAATAATGCTCCAGTTAAAATGTAGTAAACCTTTTTCATGCTCAAAGTTTTATGTTAGAAATGATGATCCTTATTCAAGCTGGTCTTGAACGGAGATGGACTCTGACGGTCATTTAAAGGATTTGAAACTTTGAGGCTTCTTCAGAAAGGAATAATGAATGGCGCTAATCTATTAGCTGGCCTTTTAGCAGGATGGGATTTTTAGGGCTGCGAACTTAAGTTAACAGCACGATTTACACAACAGTATTAAAAAAACGACTCAACTGAATTTTGGCCTTGGGGTTTCTAGAGAAAGATTGGAGTACGGTAGTATACAGGCCTTTGAGAGGGTATTGGGTACAGATTATGTTGTAAAAGTAAATTGACGATTGCGGTTTCGCAAGTTTTTTCGAGTATTTTTTTTATTGATTACCGTAATTCTACGATTTATCTTTCCAGCTTTTATAGTTGGCTGCGGAGTCTTTAACTGGCGCTAGGGGAGTTCTTAAGGGTTCACATTCACCCCATTTTGTGTGCATCTGGGCAGGCAATTGCTGGTATAAAATTGTTCCTTGTGTTTTCCAGGCTATCATATCATCGCTTACTTCTTTGATGATCCTTGCCGGATTTCCGACCAATAAACTCCGGGGAGGAATTTTTTCTCCCTCCTTCACCATAGATAAAGCACCTACTATACTTTCATCACCAAGATCAACATGGTCCATGATGACTGCATTCATTCCCACCAGGCAGTTTCTTCCAATTACCGCCCCATGAATTACTGCTCCGTGTCCAATATGCGCTGCTTCTTTTAATAGCACTGTCAACCCCGGAAACATATGAATGGTACAATTTTCCTGTACGTTACAACCATCTTCAATAATGATCTGCCCCCAGTCGCCTCTTAATGCTGCCCCGGGTCCTATATAACAATCTTTGCCAATGATAACATTACCTGTTACTGCTGCAAGAGGATGGATAAAAGAGGATTCATGAATGACCGGTATATGTCCGTCAAAAGAACAGATCATAACAGTGATTTATTAGTTCTGAAACAAGTGCCTTTGAATAAGGCCACTACATGTTCTTTCTGGTTAGTGATCGTGATGTGATAAAGACCAGTACTCTTTCCATTGTGCAATTCTTTCGCTTCGGCAATTAATATATCACCCACATGGACCGGTTTGGTGAAATTGATGGAGGTGTCTAATGCTACGGAAAGATTATTCCGGTTGTTACAGGCAAATGCAAAAGCACTATCCGCTAACGAAAAAGCAATACCGCCGTGAACAATACCAAATCCATTGATCATCTCTTCTCTTACCGTCATCCTGATCTTACTATATCCTTCTGTAATATTCAATACTTCAATACCCAACCACTGGCTGAAGAGATCATGTTCCATCATGTGGTCAACTACGGCTGCGGCCAGCTTATCTTTTTCTGCATTCATAATGCTATTCTATTTTCCTTTAAAAACGGGTTGTCTTTTTTCTAAGAAAGCTGCTACTCCTTCTTTGTAATCTTCTGTTTGAGCCGCTTTCTGCTGAAACACATCTTCATCATTCAACTGTTCTTCAAAGGTGGTGGTAAATGACATGCTCAGTACCTGTTTGGTATAGGCTAATCCCTTGGTTGGCATTTGCGACAGCGTAGTCGCAATTTTTACCGCTTCTTCACTAAAAGAATCAGTAGCGAAAACTTTATAGATCATACCCAGTCTTTCTGCTTCTGCGGCTGTTACTTTATCACCCAGCATCATTAAGGCGCTTGCTTTTTGCCAGCCAATTAATCTCGGCAATGTATGGGTACCGCCACTATCAGGTATCAAACCAATTTTGGAGAAAGCCTGGATAAAAGAGGCTGATTCAGCAGCCACCACCACATCACAGCACAAAGCAATATTGGCACCGGCACCTGCGGCCACGCCATTCACCGCAGCTACAACAGGCTTTTCGAGATCTCTTATTCTTGCTACGATCGGGTTATAATGTTCGCTCAGTATCCGCTGCATACCCGGCCCGTTGGGATCAACGACTTCAGCCAGGTCTTGCCCTGCACAAAACGCCTTACCGGCACCGGTGATATAAACACATCTTACCGAATCACTTTTACTTTCATCCAGTTTTTCCTGCATCAGCAACGCCATTTCCCGGTTAAAGGCATTAAATTTTTCCGGGCGGTTAAGGGTAATAAAAGCAATTCCATTTTTTATCTCGAATAAAACAGGGGTCATAGTGTTAATTATAGAACAAACATACAAAAGTTCAGTAACCTGCCTGTGGCAACCGGGGTTTGTATGGAAGCGATATAAATATGATTTAACTTTAAAGGCGAACGGGTAACCAACAAGGCTCTTAATGAACCACAATTTTTTTACTAAATGGTTTCAGGTACTGGCGACAGCAGTAATCATACATTTGTTTGTCTCGGGTACCGGTTGCAGCAAAGAATATAGCTGTGAGAGCTGTAATATGAATAGCCCGGCCGATAGTTTGCCAATACCTGCCACACCACCTGTTACCAGTGAATTACCGGTTTGCCCATCCTGTAATACTTATCCTGATCCGGTGGAGCTCAATCAGTGGAGCCTGAAAGCACAACAATCACAGGCATGCGGACTTATTGATACAGCTATTATAAATCCCGAAAGAACTGCTTTTACTTTTTATGGTCCTTCAGCTTGTTCTGCCGACACCGGTATGGTACTGACTGTTTACATGGAAAACAGGGTACTCAACCAGGATATCTCCAATCTCACCATTAACAGAAGTTCTTTTTATTTCTACGACCGGGTTACTCCTTCTGATATTTATATGAGCAGGCAAACTGTTGCTTTTCCAATACATATTGACCGGTATGATCATCAAACCAAAATAATGACCGGTAGTTTTTCCGGCACCGTGTTCAGGGGGAACGGGTCGCCGGCTTCTATCAGCAATGGGAAATTCAAAGTGAAACTGATCTGAATTTAATGGCACTTGAAGTAATCGAAAGGTTCTTTACAATCATCACACTGATAAAGTGCTTTGCAGGCGGTGGAACCAAACTCGCTGATACGATGGGTGTGGTAAGAACTGCAATGAGGGCATTGCACCGCTTCATCAGCGGCGAATAATTTATCATTACAGACTTGTTGCCTGGGATTTGGCGGAGCGATACCGTATTCCTTCAATTTTCTTTTTCCTTCTTCTGTCATCCAGTCGGTGGTCCAGGCTGGTGAAAGGGCAGACGTGATACGAATATTTTTATAATTATTTTCTGCCAGCACCATCCTGATATTCATGCTGATCATATCCATGGCCGGGCAACCGGTATAAGTTGGCGTGATGATGATCTCCACAGAAGCACCATTTATTTTCACATCTCTGACAATACCGAGGTCGGTTACGGTCAGTACAGGAATCTCAGGATCAGTTACTGTTTTAAGTAACAGCCATATATTTTTTATCTCAGTATCGTTTGCAATTACCATTGCGAATCCGGGTAAGCTCTTTGTATGTATTGCAATTCTGTAAGAATAAAACCGAGATGTTCGGTATGGGTGCCTGTTTTGCCACCTGATTGCATAAACGTTTTTTCGGGAACAGGCA
The DNA here is from genome assembly GCA_016786805.1 of Chitinophagaceae bacterium. Lineage (GTDB taxonomy): Bacteria > Bacteroidota > Bacteroidia > Chitinophagales > Chitinophagaceae > CADEDV01. Next base: position 7,578 of record JAEUVP010000459.1, read on the forward strand.
GTGTGGCCTCATCAAAAACTTCTTTTACTTTGTTCAGCCATTGCGGTTGAAAAAGTGACGGATCAACGCCAGCTTCTTCTTCATAGTCAGCAGCGGTAAATATTTCACCGGTATATCGCCATAATTCGTCAATGGCTTGCAGCATTCTTTGATGACTTTCTGCAGTGCCGTCTCCCAGGCGAATCACCCACTCGCTGCTCCAGCGGAGGTGATAGGTTACTTCTTTCAATGATTTTTCTGCGATCGCTGCGAGTTGGGTATCATTGTTTTTTTGTAATTCCTGGTATAATAAAAACTGGTAGTTACTGAAAAAGAATTGGCGCAATATTGTTTGCGCCCAATCTGTATTGGGTTGTTCCACTAACAAGCAATTCTTAAATTCCCTTTCGGTTCTTAAATAAGCAAGACTATCTTCTGTTGCCGGGTGGGTAGATTTATCAACCGACTGGTGGATCAGTTCTGCGGCATATTGATAAAAATTTCTTGCCTGTCCCACCAGGTCAAGTGAAATATTCGTGATGGCAATATCCTGTTCCAGTACCGGCCCATGCCCGCACCATTCGGCATTCCGCTGACCGAGTATCAGTGCATTATCAGCCAGGTGTAACGTGTAGTCGATTAAATAATTAGTCATAACAACTCCCCTTTGGGTTTACATGTGATTCACTTCATCGGGCAGGTCATAAAAAGTAGGGTGGCGGTATACTTTATCATTGGCTGGTTCGTATAAACTGGCGGCTTCATCAGGACTTGATGCATGAATATATTTTGATTCCACCACCCAGATACTCACCCCTTCCATTCTCCTAGTATATACATCCCTGGCGTTTTCTATGGCCATTTGTGCATCAGCTGCGTGTAAACTTCCGGCATGTTTATGATCAAGCCCCTGTTTGCTGCGGATAAATACTTCCCATAATGGCCAGTCAGTTTTACTGCTGCTGGAAACAATATTTCCTCCTGCTTTGTCTTCCGGGATATCGCCGTAATAAAATTTCCTGATGAAGTTCATGTTCTTTAGTTGAAATGTTGATAGGTTTTAAGGTTAACAAGATGATTTTCCTCACTTTCAACCTTGTTAACTTTTTATCTTTTAAACTTATTATGCGGCTTTATCTTTTTGCCTGTCCGCTCTTTTTTGGGCATAGGCCGCTGCTGCTTCCCGCACCCATTCGCCGTTCTCCCATGCTTTTCTTCTTGCTTCGAGCCGTTGTTTATTACAGGGTCCGTTTCCCTTTACTACCTGCCAGAATTCATCCCAGTTGATCTCACCAAAATCATAATGCTTTCTTTCTGCATTCCATTTCAATTGATCGTCGGGCAGTTTCATCCCCAATGTTTTTATTTGTTCAGCGATCATATCTACAAAATTCTGCCGCAGCTCATCATTGGTTTTTCGTTTGATCTTCCATTTCATACTCTGGTCACTGTTGGTACTCTCGCTGTCCTTGGGGCCAAACATCATCAAAGCAGGCCACCACCAGCGGTTGATCGCATCCTGGCACATGATTTTTTGTGCTGCTGTTCCTCTTGATAAAACCAACAGGATCTCAAACCCCTGTCGCTGGTGAAAGCTTTCTTCTTTACAAATCCTCACCATCGCCCTTGCATAGGGACCATAAGATGTTCTTGTCAGCATCACCTGGTTCATAATCGCGGCGCCATCCACCAGCCAGCCAATGGCACCAATATCAGCCCATGTTAAAGTAGGATAATTGAAAATCGAAGAATATTTTGCTTTGCCACTGTGCAGGTCATTGATCATTTCTTCTCTCGACATACCCAGTGTCTCGGCAGCTGAATAAAGATAAAGCCCGTGACCGGCTTCATCCTGCACTTTGGCCAGCAGGATGGCTTTTCTTTTTAATGAAGGAGCTCTGGATATCCAGTTGCCTTCGGGTAGCATACCTACAATTTCGCTATGGGCATGCTGGCTGATCTGCCGGATATTGGTTTTCCGGTAGGCCTCAGGCATCCAATCCTTCGGTTCGATTTTGACCTCGTTGTCTATTTTATCCTGGAAGAGTTGCTCAAAATCCTGAACAGGCATAGTGTTACTTTATTTGATCACAAATCTAATCAAAACTAACAGGTGTTCAGCCGTTTTGTTGGAGCTTATTCGCACAAAAAAGCGTCCCGGGTAAACCGGAACGCCTGGTGGAAATGAATGGTAGCTTGTTATTGTGCTCACACACCATTCAGTGCCACTATAAAAATGGTCAGGTAATTAATATATCATCTTGCCGGTAAGGCAAACAGTAACAGGAATAAAAATCAGCATTTTACCGGAGGAACGAGATACCGTCGGGAGGGTATTTATTTAAAGGTAAAGAGGAGGCTTATTTCGCATCAAAGTCCACCACGATCTTTTCTGTTTTGGGGTGCGACTGGCAGGTAAGTATGTAACCCTGTTCAATTTCTTCTTCTTCCAGGCCCCAATGCACATCCATCATCACTTCGCCTTCCAGCAGTTTAGCTTTGCAAGTACAGCACATGCCGCCTTTACAGGCATAAGGAAGATCAGCTCCTTTTTTCAGGGCAGCATCCAAAATGGTTGTATCACTATCTAAGGATAGTTCAAAATCAAAACTTCTGCCATCCAGTTTTATAAAAACCTGGCTTTTGGGTCCATTATCTGTGGTCTGTTGATTATGGACTACGGACTTCTTTTGTCCAGGTGAAGTGAACAATTCAAAATGAATTTTCTTTTTATCAATTCCTGTTCCGATTAAATAATCTTTCACACAAAAGATCATTTCTTCCGGCCCGCATACAAAAAACTCATCGGTAGTGGTATAATCAATCAACCGGTTAAGATCCTTTAGTTTATCAGCAGTTATTCTTCCGAAACTTATTGAGGAATCAGTTTTTTCCCTGCTTAATACATGGATTAGGTTGAACCGCTCCATGTATTTATTCTTCAATCCTTCCAGTTCTTCAAAGAATATAATAGAGCCACGGTTCTTATTCCCATATACTAACGTGAAATTGCTCAGGGGTTCGATTGCTAATGTTGTTTTGATCAATGATAAAACAGGAGTGATGCCACTGCCGGCAGCAAACGCCACATAATTTTTGGATTGGGCCGGATCCAACTCTGTATAAAATTTCCCAACCGGCTGCATTACATCAAGGGTATCTCCTTTTTTCAATTGTTCGTTGGCAAACGTGGAGAACAGGCCACCTTCTACTTTTTTTACAGCGATGCGACATTCATTGTCCAATGGGGAGCTGCAGATTGAGTAAGTGCGGCGTACTTCTTCATTATTGATCATTGCCCGCATGGTCAGGCTCTGGCCCTGCTTAAAGGAAAAATTTGATTTCAATGATTCAGGGATATCAAAAACAACAGAGACACAATCAGCAGTTTCTTTCCTGATCTCTTTGATGCGGAGCGGACTAAAGTGGATTGACATACTTATCAGCCTTGTTTTCTCAAACCATCGATCATGATGGTGATCATATTATCTTCTAATTCTTTGGCGTTGATCTTGGCCGTGCTGCGGTGCCAGCTTTCAATACCACTGACAGCATGGAGCATCATCATCACGGAAGTAGGTGCATCGATCTTTCTTAATTCGTTTTTCCGGATACCCTCTTCAATAATACCGGCAAATTTTTTACGGTACGTTCTCCGCTGGTTCTGGAAATTGGATAGATAGGGATCTTCCAGGTGTTTCCATTCCCGGTCAGCCACATATACTTCTTCATAATTGTCAACCATCTGCTGAATGTGGAAGCGTAAAAGTGTTTCCACCTTGTTGATTGAATTCTGGTTTGATGCTTCAACGATATCAATATTGGTATTGAAACGGTTGGCCACATCAAAACAAATGGCTTCCAGTATCTCGTTCTTGGAGCGGATATGGTTGTATAAACTGGCAGCTTCAATCCCAACTGATTCGGCCAGGTCCCGCATGGAAGTGGCGGCAAAGCCCTTCTCCCGGAACATGGCGGCTGCCTTGCGGAGGATCAGCTCTTTTTTTGATGCTTTTTTGCGTTGTGTTTTGGCCATAACCAAAGGTAATTAGTAATCAACCAAATTAGTAAAATAAGTCATAGGTCGTACAGCAGTTGGTGTTATAAATTGCAGTAGGTTTGCACGCCGTAAATATATTATATATCTAACACGTAAAATCACACCCAGCATGTCTTTGATCACCGTAGGAACCATGGCTTTTGATGCAATTGAAACTCCTTTTGGAAAAACCAACCAGATCGTTGGCGGATCGGCCCTCTATGTGGCTTATGCTGCAAGCCATTTTATAAAACCAGTGCAGCAGATATCGATCATCGGCAGTGATTTTCCCAAAGAGGAACTGGATGAGCTGAGGGGCCGGGGGGTACATTTAGATGGGGTAGAGATCGTTCCCAATAAGAAATCTTTTTTCTGGAGCGGTAAGTATCATGAAGATATGAACAGCCGGGATACACTTGTAACAGACCTGAATGTGCTGGCCGATTTTGATCCTCATATACCCGATAGTTACCAGGGAGCTGAATTCCTGATGCTGGGGAACCTGATGCCGAAACTACAGCTGAATGTGATCCAGGAATTGAAACAGCGTCCCAAACTCATTGTCATGGACACAATGAATTTCTGGATGGAATCTGCGATGAGTGATCTGAGCATTGTTTTGAAATATGTGGACATGCTGATGGTGAATGATGCGGAAGCGAGACAGCTGACCGGCCAGTTCTCACTGGTAAAAGCGGCCAAATCGATCATGGAAATGGGGCCGAAATACCTGATCATTAAGAAAGGGGAACATGGTGCCCTTTTATTTCATGGGGATGAAGTGTTCTATGCACCGGCTTTACCATTGGAAGATGTATTTGATCCAACCGGTGCCGGCGATACGTTTGCTGGTGGTTTTATCGGCTTCTTAGCCAAGACCGGCGATATCTCTTTCGATAATATGAAGCGGGGTATCATTGTCGGCTCTGCTATGGCAAGTTTCTGCGTGGAAAAATTCGGCCCGACAAGATTAAAAGAAGTAACGAAAGAAGATATTGATAACAGGATTCGGCAGTTTAAGGACCTGGTGAGTTTCGATATTGAACTGGTGTAATCTTTATTTATAATACTAACTAGTTATTAAAAGACCTTTCAGCTTGAAAGGTCTTTTAAGTTTAATTCAATTTTCTTGCCAGTACAATTGTCTTTTTATGCAAATTTTTTTTCCCCTGTAGATTAAATAACTCTGCAAGTACTATATAAGTCCCTACAGGCAGTTTCTGCCCTTTATCATCTAATCCATCCCAGCTCCAGTAACCACTTAGTCCCATAGTTCCGTTTCGCACCAGGTTCCGGATAGATCTTCCTGCTCCATCAAAGATGGTAATATTGGCCACATAGCCTGGTTCTGTTATTTGGTATTGTATCACAGCGATATCATCCCGGCCATCATTATCAGGAGAGAATACTTTGGGTAAAACTTCAAGGACTGCATTGACCTGGTCGGTTCTCCTGTATTGAGAATTTTTATAAGTTGGCGTTCCGTACCCTGCTGTGGAAGCTGCACTGTGCCAGTTGGTGGCTTCGTGTGAGGGAGCAGCCGGGTCAATTCTTTCCAGGGAAACACCTTCTGCATTATCGATCAGCTTAAAATGCCAGTCATCTTTGTACTTCACTTCATCCACTACTTCACCCTGGAAATTTAAAGCAACAATAGTTCCCTCATCATCAGGAAAAGAAGGAGGTGAAGCAATGACTAATACATTGCCGGGCTCTTGGACAAGATAGTTCAGGGCAAGATTACCGGCATCTTCTGTGATCACAATATGATCACCAGGAAAAATATTATGAGGTGTTGTGCTTAATACTTTAATAGAACTGACTGCGCCATTACTGCTACGGTTAGCGATATACAGTTTGGCGGCGTCAAATATCTTATCACTGTTATTGTACAGCTCTATATAATCAAAACCATTGGGCCGGGGGTTGAAAAGTATTTCATTAATGATCCAGTCGCCGGCGACTGGATCTGTTGGTAAACCCACTTTTGCTTTATTGACTGATCCGATCCTGTTGCCTTTACAATCTGTAATATTATTGGCGATGATTGTATAAACCGTGTTTGCAGTTAGTGCCGAATTGGTTTTCAGTTGTACCTGGTTGAATAATGGAGCCAGGGTAATAGTACTGATCAATGACAAGCCACCATCAATAAAATAGTTGGTTAAAGTGGCACCCGCTGCACTATCAACGGGTTCATCAAATACAAGTACGATAGTCGTATTGTCTGTGCTGTATGCTCTTTGTAATTGCGGGGCTGTATTATCTGTATTCAACGCATCAACGGAATTCTTTTTCCCGGGTGTTCCCCCATTGGTGTGAACACTGGCTTTCCAGTTACTGCTTCCGGTACAGGGATTTTTTGTATCAATCATCTCCAGGGTCCATCCGCCTTCTTTCTTTAGCTCATTCAGGTACCAGGACGAACTATAACTGACAGCATGAATGATCATCCCGTTAGGAGCTTTTAAAAATAGCTGGTCGCCATCATTATCCAGCGAAGGGAAACTGGTTACTGAAATAGTTGTTCCAAAGATTGACAGAGCCCCAACAGCACTGCCGGTACAAACGATGACCATACTATCCGGCTGCAAAATAAAATTGGGCATCGGGCCACTCTGGCCGATTGCATCGCCGATCCTCCAGTTCTGTAAATTGAAAGGAACAGTGCTTGTATTCTTTAATTCGATCCATTCGTTGTTAGGCAGGCCAACCTGCGGAGAAGGATCTGCCATGATCTCATCAATAATGATATCATACCTGTTTTGCGCCAGCAAACAAACAGGTGTAAGCAGGATGAACAGGATGGATAAGGCTTGTTTCATCATCTGAAAGTTAAAAAATCATTTTAATAATCAGAACAACCTTTATTTAGCAGTGATTTTTTTTGGCTGTAAGATCCTGCCCGCCTATTTTTGTACCCATCATGATAACAATGAAGCATACAAAACGCATTCAAAAACATTCCTGAGGGAGGTTTGCAGCGTTATGTGTGTCACAACATAAAAGTTTAGCAGGCCTTCCACACGGAAGGCCTCTTTTTTTAAACAGTATTTTTTAATTAAAACCTGCCTGGAAAAGGCAGAACGGGGGGAAACAAAAAATGAAAGTTGCAGTAGTAGGTGCCACAGGACTGGTTGGCTCTAAAATGTTACAGGTATTAGCAGAAAGAAATTTTCCGGTGACGGACTTGTTGCCGGTTGCTTCTGAAAGATCAGTGGGCAAGGAAGTAGAGTTCAAAGGAAAAAAGTATAAGGTGGTGAGTATGACCGATGCTATTGCTGCGAAACCGGCTGTTGCTATATTTTCTGCAGGCGGCAGTACTTCATTAGAATGGGCCCCCAAATTTGCTGAAGCAGGTATTACGGTTATTGATAACTCTTCGGCATGGAGAATGGATCCAACAAAACCGTTGGTGGTGCCGGAGATCAATGCGGATATATTAACAGCCAATGATAAGATCATTGCCAATCCCAATTGTTCCACCATTCAAATGGTGGTGGCACTGAATCCACTGCATAAAAAATATGGTATTAAAAGAGTTGTCGTGTCAACTTACCAGAGTGTAACGGGTACTGGTGTGAAAGCAGTAACACAATTACTGAATGAAAGACAGGGTATTGTTGGAGACCGGGCTTACAAATATCCGATTGACCTGAATGTGATACCGCAGATTGATGTATTCCTGGAGAATGGATACACCAAAGAAGAAATGAAAATGGTGAAAGAGACCTGCAAGATCATGCGTGATGATTCCATTCGTGTTACTGCCACTACTGTTAGGATACCGGTGATTGGTGGACATAGTGAAAGTGTGAACGTGGAATTTGAAAAGGAGTTCGACCTGGCCGAAATAAGAACATTGCTGAAGTCTGCACCCGGAGTAGTGGTGGTGGATGATAATGTGAACCAGCTTTATCCCATGCCCATGGATGCCCACGAAAAAGATGATGTATTTGTAGGAAGGCTGAGAAGAGATGAAAGCCAGCCGAATACACTGAACATGTGGGTGGTATCTGATAACCTCCGGAAAGGAGCAGCCACCAATGCCATACAGATCGCAGAATACCTGCAATCAAAGGGATTACTCTGATCTTACTCTATACTGGTATTGATAAACCTGATCAGCGGTTGCAGTGCTTCAAAAGCTGCAACCGTTTTTTTTACAAGATCCTTAGAAGTAAGATCGGTATCCGGAATTTTGGTAAGGGCTACAAAACTTTTGAGTTTTAAATAATTCTCTGCAGGATTACCGGGTTCATATCCTTTAGGTAAACGGGTCAGTGTGTATTCTGCCTCTCTGGAAAGATCGCCATACACGGATTTGAATTTTTTAACGCTGATGATCTTTTTGAAGGCGGCAAAATTATAATCGATCTCCTGTCTTATTTTACTAAGCTCGGATGGCATGGGCATCCAGAGACCGCCACCCATAAAGCTTTGTCCCGGTTCGCAGTGAAAATAATAGCCTGCAAATATGGATTTCTTACCGGCACCGTTAAAGTAAGCACCCATATTGGTTTTATACGGCGATTTATCTTTTGAAAAACGTACATCCCGGTTGATGCGGAATAAGCAATCTTTTGCGATAAGGGTGCTGATAGACGGATCGTTCCTACCATGCTTATCAATGACTGCTTGTACAAAGCCGGCATAATCGGCTTTCGCAGCTTCATACGATTTACGGTTCCCGTCAAACCAGGGTTTGTTATTATTCTTTTTCAGCTCTTTTAAAAACCTAATGGTTGATGCTTGTAACATAATATTATTTTTTCCCGATCAGCTTTAAAAATTCGTCTTCGGAGATGATCTTTACGGTATTTATTTTTTTTGCTTTTTCTAATTTGCTGCCGGCGTCCTCGCCGACCACAAGATAATTGAGCTTAGCGCTTACACCACTTAATATCTGCCCGCCCTGCATTTCTGCCATAGCTTCTGCTTCGCTCCTTTTTAAAGTAGGTAAGGTTCCGGTAAAAAGGAAAGTTTGCCCGGTGAGATTGCCATCGGTTACATGTTCTTTCTTTTCATTCTTCAATTGTAAACCCGATTTCTCCAGTTCCTGTAGCATTTCTATATTGCTCTTATTGCTGAAGAAATGATGGATACTTCCGGCTACTTTAGGACCCACATCTTCAAGACCCTGTAATTGCTCCAACGAGAAATTTTTAAAATCAAGCAAGTGATCAACAGCCTGTGCTAATGTTTTGGCTGTGGTTTCTCCCACGAAGCGAATGCCCAACGCATAGATCAAACGATGCAGTGGTTGCTTCTTTGAATTAGCAATTGCCAGTTGCAGGTTATCAATAGATTTTTGACCAAACCCTTCCATGCCACTGAGCCTTGTAAAATCTAATGTGTAAATTCCGGGAATATCTTTCACGAGGTTCAGCTCATAGAATTTGCGGACATTGGCATCACCAAAGCCACGGATATCCATGGCATCCTTACTTACGAAATGAATGATGCGTTCCACCACCTGTGCAGGACATTCAATATTGATGCATCGCCATACGGCTTCTTCTTCTTCTTTGAATAATTTACTGTTACATACGGGGCAGGTAGTTGGGAAAACGATCTTTTTTTCTTTCCCTGTTCTGGTATCAGGTAAAGATTTTACAATTTGAGGGATCACATCACCTGCCCTTTCTATCAATACAGCATCACCGATACGCAGGTCTTTTTCCTTAATATATTCTTCATTGTGAACGGAGATGCTGCTGACGGTAACACCACCTACCGCAACAGGTTCCAATTTGGCCACAGGCGTCACAGCACCGGTTCGTCCCACCTGGAATTCTACCCCTAATAATTTGGTGGTTCCCTGTCTTGCTTTGAATTTATAAGCGATTGCCCAGCGGGGGTGATGAGATGTCATACCCATTTTATCCTGCAAGGCCAGGTCGTTTACTTTGATCACCATGCCATCTATCTCGTAAGGAAGGTCATCCCGTATGATCTCAAATTCATTGCAATGTTTGATAACGGATTCAATGCCGTTGAATACTTTTTTTTCTTTTTGCGGGCTGCGGAAACCAAGGTCCCATAGCATTTCCAATGAGCCGGAGTGAGTGGTTAAAGCTTTGGGCGTTTCCTTTCCTTTTAAGACAGTATAATAACTTACATGGTAAACAAATGCTTCCAGGTTTCTCCTGGCAACTTCTTTGGGATCTTTAATCCGTAATGTACCAGCAGCTGCATTGCGTGGATTAGCTAAAGGAGTTAATCCCTGTTCTGCTAATTGCTGGTTATAGCTGGCGAAATTGGTTTTATTGATCAGTACTTCACCCCTGATCTCCACTTGCTGTAAACCATAAGAAGAGAATTTAGCTGATAAAGGAAGTGACCTGATCTGTTTGATATTCGTTGTTACTTCATCGCCTTCCACACCATCACCTCTTGTGGCGCCGCGGACAAGCATATCATTTTCATAAATAAGGGAGATACTGCCGCCATCAAATTTGGGCTCCACGCAATATTCTATCGTAGTTAAACCGGTTAATTCTCTTGCCTTCCTGTCAAAATCAATAAGATCATCACTGTTATAAGAGTTATCTAAAGAAAGCATAGGTACCAGATGCTGCGCTGTTGGAAAATCTTTTGTCAACCCCTTGGCTACCCGTTGTGTGGGAGAGTCCGCTGTAATGAGTTTTGGGCTTTCCTGTTCGATCTTTTCAAGGGCCTTATAGAGCTGATCATATTCATAATCAGCTAACAAGGGGTCATTCAGTATATAATAGCGGTATTCATGAAAGCGGAGAACATCCTTGAGGTTGTTTATTTCTTTTAAAGTAACAGCTCCGCTGGGTAGCTTTTTAACCAGTTCATTCGTAAGCTTTTGCAATTCCTTTGTTGCTTCCTTTGTATACATAAACAGTCCGTTGGGGCTTTAAAGTTAATGCCTGCTGCGGAAAGGTATTTACCAGTGGAAAAAGAAGTTGGTATTTTAATGTGTCATAAGTACATATTTATTATCTTCGGAAACGAATTGCTTAAACAAAAGTGCTGTGAATTGCTGGCTACAGCGATTTTGAAATCATAAAACGAGCTTGCTATGAAGAAAATGCTTTCGCTTTTTACAGGTCTGGCCTGTATGTTAAGTACTGTCAGTGCCCAATTACTGACCTGGACTGCCGACTTTCCCAAAGACAATGATAATATTTCTATCACGGTGGATGCCACCAAAGGCAACCAGGGTTTGCAGAATTATAATCCTGTAACCGATGTATATGTACATACCGGTGTAATCACCAACCTCAGTACAAGCAATACCAACTGGCGGTATGTAAAATTCAACCAGAATTTTAATACCCCCAATGTTCAGTTGCAGGCTACTTCTCTTGGTGGCAATAAATGGAAATTTGATATCACCAATATCCGTGCTTATTATGGGGTGCCTGCAGGTGAGACGATCATTAAGATCGCTATATTATTCAGGAACGGGAATGGATCGGTAGTACAGCGTAATGCAGATGCCAGTGATATGTATATTCCTGTGTATGATAATAACGTGGCCGTTCGGTTTACTGTTCCCCCTTTTCAACCAACATATATTCCGCAGCCGGAGCCGATCACTAAATCAACCGGGGATAATATTGCTGTAACGGCTATTGCCAGCCAGTCTTCCACGATGAAACTGTATTTGAATGGTACAGTTATTCAAACTGCTGCCGCCAGTCAAACTATTTCTGCTAATCCGTTATTAACAGCAAGCGGTGCCACAGAGATCGTAGCTGAAGCGGATAATGGTTCTGCTGTAAAAAAAGATACGCTCAGGTTCTTCGTTTCACCCGGTATCAATGTGGCACCCTTACCGGCCGGTGTCCGGGATGGTATCAATTATGAAGCGGGTAATACATCGGTGGTGTTAGTAGTTTATGCGCCTGGTAAGAACAGGGTTTCAGTGATTGGTGAATTTCCAGGCAGCAACTGGGTTGAACAAACCAGTTATGTAATGAATAAAACACCTGATGGTAATTACTGGTGGTTACGTATAACAGGGCTCACTGCTGGTACTGAATATGCCTTTCAATACCTGGTGGATGGAACCCTGAAAATAGGGGAGCCCTATGCAGAGAAGATCCTCGATCCATTTAATGATCCGTTTATTCCTGCGACAACTTATCCTTCGCTGAAACCTTACCCAACGGGGTTAACAACAGGTATAGTAAGTGTGCTGCAAACAGCAGAACCCGCTTATACCTGGACCAACAATACATTTACACGTCCCGATAAAAGAAACCTGATGGTATATGAGCTGTTGGTAAGAGACTTTTTAGCCAACCGCAACTGGAATACGCTCCGTGATACATTGAATTATTTAAAAAACATGGGTATCAATGCCATTGAGATCATGCCCTTTAATGAGTTTGATGGTAATGAAAGCTGGGGTTATAATCCTGCTTATTTCCTGGCTCCTGATAAATATTACGGAACCAAGAATGCATTAAAACGATTTGTTGACTCTTGCCATAGTAATGGTATTGCAGTGATCATGGATATTGCACTGAACCATGCCACAGGTGCCTGCCCGCTGGCAGCATTATACTGGAATAGCACTACCAATGCACCGGCTGCTAATAATCCCTGGTTCAATGTATCAGCTACTCACCCATATAATGTATTCAATGATTTTAACCATGAAAGTATGGCTACCCGGAATTTTTCAAGCCGGGTGATAGAACATTGGTTACAGGAGTATAAAATAGATGGTTACCGGTTTGATCTGTCAAAAGGATTTACACAGAATACACTATGCGGCGGTAGTACAACGAATGAAAGCTGTATCTCCCAGTATCATGCAGACCGGGTGGCAATTTTAAAAAGGTATTATGATACCATGCAATTAAAATCACCAGGCTCTATTGGTATATTGGAGCATTTTTGTGATAATACAGAAGAAATAGAACTGTCCAACTATGGTTTCCTGTTATGGGGTAATAATACATTCAATTACCAGGAAGCGGCGATGGGATTCCTGCCCAATTCGAATTTTGAAAACAACCTGCATACAGTAAGAGGATGGACAAATCCACACCTGGTGGGTTATGCAGAAAGTCATGATGAAGAAAGGATCATGTATAAAAACCTGCAGTTCGGTAATTCATCTGGTAGTTATAATATCCGGGATCTTAATACAGCCCTGAAGAGAAGTGAATTAACCACTTC
>JAEUVP010000159.1 GCA_016786805.1 Chitinophagaceae bacterium
TGATAAGCGTTGAAGAAATTCCGTACAAGTTCAAAATGATGGATTGGAAGATCTTCTCTTGACAAGAACTGAAAATCAAACTGCGGGAAAGAAGAAGATAATTGTTTAAGCTCTTTTCCCAGTTGCCCGTTGGCACCAGTCACTAATATTTTGACAGGGTTGCTCATCAGTCACCGAAAAAAAAATTATTCTTAGTATCACGTAATAAAGGCAGAATTGCATCTTTTTCAGAAATGATCTCGCTGCCAGCCGGAATCTGCCAATCTATTCCCAGTGCCGGGTCATTGTAAATGATTCCGCCTTCACTTTCCTTATTGTAAAAATTATCGCATTTATAGAGCACTTCCGCTTTTTCGGTCAATACAGAAAAACCATGTGCGAAGCCGGTTGGGATCAGTAATTGCTTTTTATTCTCCGCAGATAGTTCGAGCATGTACGCTTTCCCATAAGTAGGCGATCCTATACGAATATCAACAGCCACATCCAGTATAGTGCCTGATAAGACTCTTACCAGTTTTGTTTGTGCATAGGGTGGCAGTTGAAAATGCAGGCCACGTATCACCCCGTAAGAAGAGGAAGACTGGTTATCCTGAACAAAGCGGATATCCACACCTGCCTCACGAAATGTATTCTCGTTATACGACTCGAAAAAATAACCCCGGCTGTCACCAAAGACCCTTGGTTCAAAAACTAACAACCCTTTTATATCGGTGGCAATAAACGGCATCTTATAAACTCCAGTAGGTTCTGTTATTGATTTTATTCCGGTAGATCCCTTTCAGGTCGGCTATCATCCCATGCGATTTGGTGATTCCCGCAAAATAATGATCGTCCAATGCTAAATAATCTTTGTGCGGCACTGTTACGATCACCGCATCATAATCATTCCCCGGATTTTTCACTAATCCAAAACCATATTCATGCTGCAATTCATCCGAATCGGCATGAGGGTCTTCCACATCCACATTTACATAATAGGATTGAAGTGCTTTCACCACATCCGCCACTTTGGAATTACGGATATCACTTACATTTTCTTTGAAAGTGGCTCCTTTCACCAGCACTTTGGATGATTTAACATCGCCTGAATTTTTGATAATATGCTGCACCACTGTTTTGGCTACATATTTGGCCATATTATCATTGATATTCCGGCCTGCAAGAATTACTTCCGCATCATAGCCCAGTTCACTGGCTTTGTAAGTCAGGTAATAAGGATCCACACCAATACAGTGGCCACCCACCAAACCGGGTTGAAATTTCAGGAAATTCCATTTGGTACCGGCCGCTTCCAGTACTTCATAGGTATTAATGTTCATCATATTGAAAATGATGGACAGTTCGTTCATCAATGCAATATTCAGGTCACGTTGTGTATTCTCAATGATCTTGGCAGCCTCTGCTACTTTAATGCACGAAGCCCTGTGGACCCCGGCGGTAACCACCAGTTCATAGACTTTTGCTATTTCTTCCAGTGATTCAGCATCACATCCTGAAACCACTTTTACAATAGTGGCAAGCGTATGGTTTTTATCCCCGGGGTTGATCCGTTCCGGGGAATAACCCAGTTTGAAATCGGTGATATTCTTCAGCCCTGATAATTTTTCAATAATAGGCAGGCAATCTTCTTCCGTACATCCCGGGTAAACGGTTGACTCAAATACAACATAATCTCCTTTCTTTACCACTTTACCGATCGTTTCAGATGCTTTTTGTACAGGAATAAGATCCGGTACATTATGTTCATCAACCGGGGTGGGTACGGCCACGATAAAGAATTTTGCCTCCCGTAATACATCTAATGAATTTGTGAATGTGATGTCACAACCTTTAAAAGCTTCTTTTTCCAGCTCATTACTCGGATCAATACCCTGCTTCATCATATCAATTCTTTTCTCATTGATATCAAAACCGATCACAGAGATCTTTCTCGCAAACTCTAAAGCGATAGGTAATCCTACATATCCCAACCCAATAACAGCTAATTTCTCTTTACGATCTACTAAATCTTTATACATGGACATTTGAAAGTTTTATTTTATTTGGCGCTGGTAAATTCCTTTGGCAGTTTATTCCATTCTTCTTCCGGCAGCGAACTAAAATAATCATAAGTGATCTTTAATCCTTCGCTACGGGAAACTTTCGGCTCCCACCCGAGAAGGGTTTTTGCTTTGGTAATATCCGGCTGCCGCTGCTTTGGGTCATCAACAGGCAATGGTTTATAAACAATTTTTACTTTATTACCTGTTAATGCCAATATCTCTTCTGCAAAATCCTTTAATGAAATCTCATTGGGATTGCCAATATTGACCGGCATGGTATAATCACTCAGCAACAACCTGTAAATACCATCCACAAGGTCATCCACATAACAAAAGCTTCTCGTTTGTGAACCATCGCCAAACACAGTAAGGTCCTCACCTCTTAATGCCTGCCCGATAAATGCAGGTAAAGCTCTTCCGTCATTGAGCCGCATCCTCGGACCATAGGTATTGAATATCCTGACGATCCTTGTATCTACACCATGAAAAGTATGATAGGCTCTTGTGATCGATTCCATATACCGTTTGGCTTCATCGTACACTCCTCTTGGACCGACAGGATTCACATTACCCCAGTATTCTTCGGTTTGCGGATGCACCAGGGGATCGCCATATACTTCACTCGTGGATGCCACCAGCATTCTTGCATTCTTTGCTTTCGCTAATCCTAAACAATTATGTGTTCCCATCGCCCCCACTTTCAGTGTTTGTATGGGAATCTTCAGGTAATCGATCGGGCTGGCGGGAGAAGCAAAATGCATGATATAATCCAGTTGTCCCGGAATATGAATGAACTTGGTAACATCATGATGATAAAATTCAAACTGCTCCAGTTTGAAAAGGTGTTCAATATTTTTCAGGTCGCCGGTGATCAGGTTGTCCATGCCGATAACATGAAAACCTTCTTTGATGAAACGGTCACAAAGATGTGATCCGAGAAAACCGGCTGCCCCTGTTACAAGTACTCTTTTTTGTTGCATGGGTGAATTAGTTTATGGTGGCTCTTCCTACGCTTTCGTAATGAAACCCGAGATCACGGATCATTCCGAGATCAAATAAATTACGTCCGTCGAAGATAGCTTTGTTTTTAAGGCTGGCAGTGATCTTTGAAAAATCCGGCGTACGGAATTCATTCCACTCGGTGGCGATGATCAGCGCATCGGCATCTTTTAAAGCTGCATACTGGTTCTCTGCATATTCAATTTTATCGCCGATCAGTGCTTTTACATTCTTCATGGCTTCCGGGTCAAAAGATGAAACAGTAGCTCCAGCTTTTGTCAATTCTTCAATCATATACAAAGCCGGTGCCTCCCGGATATCATCGGTGTTGGGTTTGAAAGCAAGTCCCCACAAGGCAAAATGTTTTCCTTTCAGGTCATTATTGAAATATTTTTTGATGCCGGGCATCAGGTGCAGTTTCTGATCTTCGTTCACTTTCATCACCGCATTCAGAATTTCAAAATCATATCCCACTTCAGCAGATGATCGTACCAGTGCCTGCACGTCTTTAGGGAAACAACTTCCCCCATACCCGATCCCCGGGAAAAGGAAACGTTTGCCGATCCTGTCATCACTGCCGATACCACGGCGCACCATATCCACATCAGCACCCAGTTTTTCACAAAGCCGGGCAATCTCGTTCATGAAGGAAATTTTTGCGGCCAGGAAAGAGTTGGCTGCATACTTGGTCAGTTCCGCAGAGCGTTCATCCATAAATATCACCGGGTTGCCCTGGCGTACAAAAGGTGCATACAGATCACCCATTAATTTCTTAGCTCTTTCGGAAGAAGTACCGATCACTACACGATCAGGTTTCATGAAATCTTCCACGGCGACTCCTTCTCTTAAAAATTCCGGGTTGCTGACCACATCAAAAGCTGTCTTTGCATTTTTAGCAACGGCTGCATGTACTTTTTCAGCAGTACCAACAGGCACAGTGCTTTTGTCAATGATGACTTTATAATCGGTAAGGATCTTTCCGAGATCTTCGGCAACACCCAGCACATATTTCAGGTCAGCAGAACCATCTTCTCCCGGAGGAGTGGGCAATGCCAGGAAAATAACTTCAGCATCTTTCACACCTGCTGCCAGGTCAGTGGTAAAATATAACCGTTCTTCTTTCAGGTTACGGAGAAATAATTTTTCAAGACCGGGTTCGTAAATGGTGATCTCGCCATTCTTCAGCTTGTTTACCTTATTGCTGTCAATGTCAACACAGGTGACATTGTTGCCTGTCTCGGCAAAGCAGGTTCCGGTTACAAGGCCTACATAGCCCGTTCCAACAACTGCAATTTTCATAGATTAATTATTAAGTGGTTTATTGGTTTACGAATTCTAAAATTGCTGAGCCGATATAGTTCAGTTGCTCTTCATCCAGTTCTGTATGAATGGGAAAAGAGATCACTCTTTCCGTTAACCAATCCGTCACCGGCATTTCTTTGGAAGCCACATTAAATTGCTCAAACATCTTCTGCTTATGCCCCGGCACCGGGTAATAGATCATTGCCGGTATCTTACGTTCTGCCAGGAATTCTTTCAATCCATTCCGGTTCACTCCTTCCAGCAACACAGTATATTGATGATAAACATGGCTTGAATAAGAAGCCCGGTAAGGTGTGGTGATCCTGGGATTGCCAGCAAAAGCCTGGTTATAAAAATCAGCAGCCTTCTGCCTGGCAGCAGCATATTCATCCAGGTGCTGCAATTTGATATTTAAAATTGCTGCCTGTATCGAATCCAGCCGGCTGTTACAACCGACCACATCATGATAATATTGCCTGCTTTGCCCGTGATTAGCCACCATTTTCATTTTAGCAGCAAGTTCATCGTCGTTGGTAAATATAGCCCCCCCATCACCAAAAGCCCCCAGGTTTTTTGAGGGATAAAAAGAAGTAGCCCCAATATGACCGATCGAACCTGTTTTCTTTTTAGTCCCATCTGAAAAAGTATAATCACAACCAATGGCCTGGGCATTATCTTCTATCACATAGAGGTTATGCTTTTGGGCAAACGCCATGATTGCTTCCATCGGTGCGGCATGGCCGTAGAGATGAACCGGGACAATGGCTTTTGTTTTCGGGGTAATCGCTTTTTCCAATGCCGCCGGATCAATACAAAATGTTTTGGCATCCACTTCCACGAAAACAGGTGTCAGTCGCAATAAGGCAATTACTTCTGTTGTAGCAATATAGGTGAAGGAAGGTGTGATCACTTCATCTCCGGGTTGCAGGCCAAGGGCCATCATCGCTATTTGCAGGGCATCCGTTCCATTGGCACAGGGAATAGTATGTTTGACACCGAGGTAAGAAGATAAGGCAGCCGCAAAATCATGCACCGGTTTCCCATTAATAAAAGCAGAGCTCTCCATTACTTCCAGGACAGCTTTATCAACTTCCGATTTAATTTTCTGGTACTGGGTTTTGGTATCAACCATCTGGATGGGCCGCATGTGTAACTATTTGCATTAAAAGTGTCGCAAAAATAGTAAAATACAGGTAGTTTCCTTGAATGCTTTTACTTTTGCCCGGTATTTAAAATCAATGGCTTGAGCGTCTTTTTCTACAATATTTTTTTGTTGCTTTTCCGGCTGGGTACTCACTTGGCTGCTCCCTTTAACGCAAAGGCTAAAAAATGGGTGACGGGGCGAAAGAATATTTTCGAAAAACTGGAAGCAGCCATCCCTACGCAGGAGAAGATCATTTGGATGCATTGTGCCTCCCTGGGCGAATTTGAACAAGGACGGCCATTGCTGGAAAAAATGAAACAGCAATACCCCAC
>JAEUVP010000488.1 GCA_016786805.1 Chitinophagaceae bacterium
GGTCATCATAAATGTTGCCCGGGTTGGGTTGATTTTTGCTTATTAAGAGCCTATATTTGTTTCCCTTGTAAAGGTTGGCAAAAGTACGGATTCAAACGTAGTCAGCCCAATGAGAAGGCCGGTTCCATCCCTTGCAAGGCATCCATTTCAATATTCCGATTTAGCTGGCCGGCAGGCTATGAAAAAGATCAAGTACTACTATAACACCAACACTCTCCGGTATGAAAAACTGGAAACTCCTTTACGGGTCAAGCTGTTGCGTGTGTTTGGGTTTGTAGCAGCTGCTTTTGTTACCGCCGCCCTGATCTCCTACGTGGCTTTCCAGTTTGTGGGGTCTCCAAAAGAAAAAATATTACAACGGCAGAACGAGAACCTGAAGGACCGGTATGATGATATGAAGCAGGACCTGCGATCCATCCAACAGCAGATGCAGGAACTGGAAAAAAGGGACAATAATGTGTACCGGGCCATTTTCGAGGCCAACCCGATTCCTGATAGTGCCCGGGCCAAAGAGCAGGCTATCCAGAAAGAAATTGCCACGGTGGAAAGAATGAAGGACAATGAACTGGTGGCTTCGATACAGACCACCCTGGATAACCTGGTCAGCAGAATCAGTACACAACAGAAATCCTACAACGAAATTGACAAACTGGTGGCGAATAAAGAGCAGTTGCTCTCGCATACACCCGCCATTCAGCCGGTCAGTAATAAAGACCTGAACCGGGTGGCTTCCGGTTTCGGTTACCGCATTGACCCCGTCTATAAAACCATGAAGATGCATGCCGGGCTCGATTTTGCCGCACCACAGGGAACTCCTATTTATGCTACTGCTGATGGAACTGTTTCCACGGCGGGTAACACCGGCAATGGTTATGGCAACCATGTGATCATCAACCATGGCTATGGTTATGAAACATTATACGGCCATATGGTGCGGGTGAAAGCAAGGAACGGCCAGGCAGTAAAACGGGGTGAAGTGATTGGCTGGGTGGGCAGCACCGGGAAATCAACCGGGCCGCACTGCCATTATGAAGTGCACAAATACGGCAACAAGATCGACCCGATCTATTTCTTCTATAACGACCTGACACCTGAACAATTCGACCTGCTGTTGAAGAAAGCTGCTGCTTCTAACCAGAGCTTTGATTAAAGAAAGTTTATCGCCCGTCTATTTTTCCACACTGTTACCGGAATGTTACCAGCGCCGGTGAGCTTCGTATCTTTACCCGTCCATTATGGCGAAACAGCTGACACAAATAACCTTTGATTTTTCTATTCCGGAAGAACCGGTGAAAGAAGAGACGCCTGTAGTGGAAGAACCTGCTGTCACTCTTGTGAAAGAAGAACCCTTGCCCATTGAAATACCGGAAGAAGAAAAGGCAGGTGTAAAAGTGATCGTCAAATTAAAAGAAAAGAAGAAATCGACCCGGGGCCGGAAATCATTAAAGGATATTGAGATCGGGGCAGACCTGATCCAGATACCACCGGATGATATACTTTTCCAGAAACAATATTACTCCATCGGAGATGTGGCCCGGATGTTTCGGGAAAATCAATCCCTGATCCGGTACTGGGAAACAGAGTTTGATATTCTGCAACCCCGCAAGAACCGTAAAGGTGATCGTTTTTTCCGCCCGGTGGATATTAAGAACCTCGTGATGATCTATGACCTGCTGCGCCGCCGCAAATTCACCATTGAAGGAGCTAAAGACTACCTCAAGAAAAATAAAAAAGCAGAAGAAAAATTTGCTATGATACAGTCTTTGCAAAAGATCAAAGATTTTCTGCTGGAGCTGAAAGCGAATTTGTGAACTAAGGGCTCAAAAGAGGAAAAAGGAAAGCCAGTATTAATGGCAAAACCTCTCTTTTACTCTTTATGCGCTTTCACCTCTTAGCCTGCAACTTTAACGCTTCGCCTTTCATCATTTGACCATAGCCTTTTACTTTTGTCACTCTATTTATTCTGAAACTATGAAGAAAATTATTCCTGTATTCCTGCTTGCTTTGTTGTTCAGTTCACTAGTATCTGCCCAGAACCAGTTCCAGGTACTGGTGGAACGACCCGGTGAAAAATCATTGAAAGGCATTATCTCCCGTGAAGTGCTGGAAGCGGATAGCTCTTTTACCAGTTGGTATGTTGCTAATCAAAAGGCTTATACCCCGCATAGTCTTGCATTGGCCGCATTAAAGCAGCATGGTGATTCCATCCAGGTTATTGTGGTTATGGGTACCTGGTGCGAGGATTCTCATTTTATCATTCCTAAATTTTTTGCCTTGACGGATGCAGCCGGGTTTTCCAACAAACATATTACGCTAATCGGTACCGACCGTGATAAGAAAACACTCGGCAATCTTTGTGAAAGCCTGAATGTAAAAAACGTCCCGACCCTGATCGTTATGAAAGAGGGAAAAGAATTGGGGAGAGTGATTGAATATGGCAAAACCGGTTTATGGGATAAAGAACTTGGGCTAGTGATCAACTCGGGATTTACACAATAATATTATTGCTGCGGCTGTGCCACGATCTTAATATCAGTACTGGCACCCGCAATTTCAATTTTCAGTTCTTCCAGCAGTTTGATCGATTGCAGGTTCACTTCCTGTTTCACTGTATTAAAATCCCGGATGGTAATAGGTGCTGTATAATAATCAGCTGTTATCACTACAGCATTTGCAGCGATCTCTGACAATAACACATTTGCTTCTTCGATCTCTCTCCGGTCCGTTATTCTCTTTATTCCTGCGATCAGTAATTCCAGTTTATGGGAAGAGGTTTCTAAACCCACTTCCAGTTTCAGATCCCCACGCC
>JAEUVP010000505.1 GCA_016786805.1 Chitinophagaceae bacterium
GCCGGTGCTTCGGGATATATTCTAAAGAATTTCCTGAATACAAAGCTGGTGGATGCGATCCGGGAGTTGCAATATGGGGGTTCTCCCATGAGCCCGTCGGTGGCAAGAAAAGTCCTCAACAAAATGCAATCTGTTTCTTCGGTCATCATGCCGGAGGAAGCACCGGATTACCATCTTACCCCCCGGGAAAAAGAGGTACTGGGTTGCCTCGTCAATGGACAGAGTTATAAGATGATCGCTGCTGAGCTATTTATCAGTTATGAGACCGTTCGCAGCCATGTTAAAAAAATATATGAAAAACTGCATGTAGCTTCACTAACTGAAGTAGTGGCCAAAGCGATCAACCAACGGATTGTCTGATCGTGTTGCCGTTTTTCAGTAAACATCAAAAAACTAACAACTCCCCACTTTCGGTGATGCCCGTTTATATGGACGGTTGAGATGCTTTTAATGATGTGGTTTGATTTATACAGACGGCTCAATTGTTTTTCATTTAATAACGACATTCGCAAAAAAAATATGCGTAATATTTTTGGTTTTGCTATTTTATTGGTCTTTGTCCTTCACCTCTTTTTCGTGGAGAGTTCGGCACAAAAAACCGGACCTGATACGATCAGGTTTGCAACCTATACGTATGCAACAAATAACCGTATCGATAATCTTCGCCCCTTAACCGATTACCTCAGCAAAACAACCGGACGCACAGTTATTGCAGTCAGCTATCCAACTGTTCAGCGTTTGATTGCAGCTATTGTTAACGACAGTGTGGATTTTGCGATGATGAACACTTCCGGTTACCTTGTGTTACAAAGAAAGAACCCGGGAATTATCCTGCCATTGGTAAACCTGGAAATAAGTAAGAATGCCATTACAAATTACGGCGGTTGCCTGGTTGCTTCCACGACATCGGGTATTACAACTATCGGCCAGTTAAATAAAGAAAACAGGAAACTTTCATTGGCTCTTGTCAGCAGTTCATCAACATCGGGCAACCTGGTACCAAGATTATTATTGAACAAAGAAGGCCTCAGGAATGCAGAAGAGAAATTCAATGTGTATTATGCAGGCACGCACCGTCAAGCTTTGCAGGAGGTATTGACGGGTAAAGCGAACCTGGCAGGTTGTGGTTGCGCAGAGATTGACAGTGCCAGGGCCAGAAATGAATTTGACGGGAAAGCAATAGTAGTGGCAGAATATAATAATACGCCACTGGGACCTGTTGTCTATAATAAAAAATTAAACAAGGACATTGTTACAGACATCAGGGATGAATTAATAAGAGTACATCAATACCGGAAAGCCGTATTTGAGAATTTTTGTGCTGGCTGGACTGAGTTTAAAATGGCATCCCGGTTTAAGCTGGTGAGAGATGCAGACTATGATACATTCAGAAAAATGTTTACAGACAATAAGGACTTGTGGAGGATGATCGAATAACTCTTTGTATTTAGCGCAATCTAATTGACAGTAGGGGCAATGCAATTTTTTATAACAGATACATTCACCTCAAAGCAATTCAGCGGAAACCCGGCTGCTGTTTGCATACTGGACCAGCCGTTAGATGATAGTATTCTTTTATCGGTGGCCGGGGAACTGAATTTGCCGGTAACCGCTTTTATTGAAAAAACAACTGGTGAACCGGGGGCTAATTCAATCCGGTATTTTACCATAACAAAAGAAATTCCTGCCTGCGGCCATGCTACTTTAGCAGCGGCAGCAACGATAGCAGACTTACGTCCGGGTAGTAAGGAAATAGTATTTCGTACCATTGAGGGTGTTGTTATCAAAGCTATTACTGGGGATGGCATAGTTACCCTGGCTTACCCGGAATATCAATTAAAAAATTTTCCTGTTTCTCCGCAGTTATTAGAAAGCCTTGGAATTAAAGGATATAAGACAGCAGGGTTTTGCAGTGAACTCGAAACTGTTTTCATTGAATTGGACAGCCCTGCTCTTATACGATCTGTGCAACCCGATTTCCAAAAAATGCTGGTGAGCAGCGATAGTATAAAAGAAATTGTAATAACGTCTGTGTCGGATAATAAGCAGTATGATTTCCTGTTGCGTTCTTTTTGCCCCTGGATCGGTATTAATGAAGACCCGGTAACGGGTTCGGTTCATTCCGTATTAGCTGGGTTTTGGAAACAAAAACTCAAAAAAGATAAACTGAAGGCCTACCAGGCTTCGGCCCGGGGTGGCGAAGTATATGTAAGTGCTGCGGATAATAAAGTATTTATTGCTGGTAATACAGTTAAGGTTCTCACAGGAGATATTTTTATTTAATAAGTTTTGAACCTGTTAAAAATTTTGTGCTAATAGAAGCAGCATATAGTTTTATTGTAACACTTCTTTTCTTCTCATGCAGACAGCTGCAGTTTGCAAAATCACCGCTTCAGGGGATACACTCTACCTCTTTCGGCCATTGTCCAAAGTCTTTCTGATCATCAATTTTGCAACTCAATATTAAAACACATTTTATGAAAAGAGTGATGAAGAGTTTTGCAGTTGTTGCAGTGGTTTTTTGTTTGCTGCTGGCCTCCTGCTCAAGAAGTAATGAGAACAATTATGACTTTGAAAGCCTTCCTGCCACGGTTATCCTGGACTGGAACGAAGTTGCATTCAAAGCATTCGACGGACCCGTTTACCAGCATTCACTCATGGCTTCCAGGATCAATGCTATGACACATATTGCCATGCATGATGCTATTAATGCTGTGTATGCAAAATATGCAGTCTATGCATTTAACGGGAAAGATGAAACTGCTGACCCTGTTGCCGCTGCTGTTACTGCTGCCCATACCGTACTATTGCATGAAATTCCGGCCAGGAAAAGTTTTCTTGATTCCGCCCTTCAACAGTCTCTTTCTGCAATCACAGATAGCGAAGCAAAAACAAAAGGAATCGTTTTAGGTAAACAAGCAGGGCAGGCGATCATTGACAACCGGAATAATGATGGATCTGCAGGAGATCCGGTTGCAGCAATCCCTCCCTCTGATGTACCAGGTGTCTACCAGGCTGTTCCGCCTTTTGATTTTGTGTTTGCTCCCAATTGGCAAAATGTAAAATTATTTGCATTGCAATCTAAAAACCAGTTTCGGTCAGCACCTCAACCCGCATTGAATAGCCCTGAATATGCAGCAGGATTTAATGAAGTAAAAGAAATCGGGAAATTGAACAGCAGTACAAGGACAACCGAACAAACTTCTTATGCCAAATTTTGGTATGAATTTTCTGAAGCTGGCTGGAACAGGGTGGCCCGCACCATTGTGATGAATAAGAAAATGGGGTTATATGAAGCTGCAAGAATGTTGGCTCTTGTTGATATGGCATTAGCTGATGCATATATAGCTGGTTGGGACTCCAAATTTCATTACAATTTCTGGAGACCCTATACGGCGATCAGGGCGGCAGCAACAGATGGTAACGAATCAACGTCACCAGATGTGGCATGGGAACCTGCTGAACCGACTCCACCGGTACATGATTACCCCTCTACACATAGTGCTCTTGGTAATGCAGCTGCAAAAGTCATCGCCAGGATTGTGGGTGATAATACCCCATTTACGATGACTTCCTTTACAGCTGTGCCTGCCGGCTCTACAAGAAGTTTTAGCAGTTTGAGCCAGGCGGCGAATGAAAATGCCGACTCAAGAGTAATGGCTGGTATCCATTTCCGGTTTTCCTGTAATGCGGGACAGGCTTTAGGAGATAAGATTGGTAACTGGACGGTGGAGAATCACCTGAAACCCATAAAATAATTTTCAAAATTATCTATTCAATGAA
This sequence comes from Chitinophagaceae bacterium, assembly GCA_016786805.1. Classification (GTDB taxonomy): domain Bacteria; phylum Bacteroidota; class Bacteroidia; order Chitinophagales; family Chitinophagaceae; genus CADEDV01. Next base: position 3,784 of record JAEUVP010000505.1, read on the forward strand.
TGATATCCCCTATTTGGGGATATCGCTTTTTATACAGCTTCAGTCAGAGATACTTAAACAGGAGCTTCAGTTGTATTATTTTTCTCACCTGCTTTGGGTATATGATATAACAAATCCGGCGATTGTTCTCTGAACTCCCGGAGCTGATATTTGTGACTCAAAATTCACCGTGTATGAAAAGGATATTGAGTTGTGCAATCGTATATTTTACAGCAGTTATTAACCAGGTCTCAGCGCAAAGCCTGGAAGGAGTCAACCCGGATCATTTATCCGTGCTTTCCATTCGTTTTTCTCCCCCGGTTATTAAAAAGGTAGAGTTGCCGGGCGGTATACAATTGGAGTATGCCGAGCAAGGCAATACAGCCGGGACCCCGGTGATCTTTTTGCATGGATATACTGATTCCTGGCATTCTTTTGAAACAGTACTTTCTTATTTGCCGGATAATATTCATGCCTTTGTTCCTTCACAAAGGGGGCATGGTAATTCTTCGAAACTTGGAATCAGTTATCATCCGAAAAATTTTGCTGCAGATGTCGCTGCGTTTATGAAAGTGAAAGGTTTGGCTAAAGCTATTATTGTTGGTCACTCTATGGGTGGTATCATCGCCCAGCAATTCGCATTGGATTACCCGGAACTCGCAAAGGGCATTGTATTAATAGGCACGGATGCCTCATTTAAGGATAACCCGGGTTTGCCGGAGTTTACACAGGAAATACTGAAACTTTCAGATCCTGTTCCTTATGAATTTGCCAATGAATTTCAGAAAGGAACCTGCGCCAAACCTATTGATGCAGGTTATTATAAAATATTGGTAAATGAAAGCCTGAAAGTTCCTGCACATATATGGAAGGATGTTATGAATGGGATAATGGATGTTGATTACCGCAACCAGTTGTACAGGATCACCCAACCAGCATTGATTGTTTGGGGAGATAAGGATGGAATTTGTTCAAAAAACGACCAGGATATATTGATAAAAGGAATTAGTAATGGGAGATTGTTGGTTTACCAGGAAACAGGTCATGCCCTGCACTGGGAAGAACCGGAAAGATTTGCCACAGACCTGGTGGATTTTATTGTGGAAATAAGTACTCAAAAAAACGAAGAAAATAAATAATACTACATAACAGGTAAAGCTTATCGAATGAATGATCACAAAATAGTACTGAATAGGTTCAAGTTGGTATAAATTGTTTTTAAACCTGACAACAGGTTCCCTCTATTTATTGAAAGATATACCAGCTCCTGACTTTAATTATAAATACGATTCAACCATGTTATAATTTTTAAACTTTATTTTATGCCTGATCCTTTAGCGATTTTAACAGACCCGGTATCACTATACATTTTGGGAATGTACCTGTTGCTGATTCTTTGGGAAGCATTGTTCCCGGCCCGGAAATTGCCGCATATTCCTTACTGGCAGATCAAAGGTATTTTGTCTTTCTTTTTCTTTTTTTACCTGTCAACCTATTTACCGCTATTGTATGCTGCATGGTTACCCTCTTCGCAACTACTGAATCTTGCTGAAATCAATGTAGTGGCAGGTGGTATCATTGGTGTACTTGTTTATGAGTTTGGCATGTATGCCTGGCACAGGCTCATGCATCGTACTAATGTATTATGGAGGGTATTCCACCAGATGCATCACAGTGCTGAACGACTTGATACGTACGGTGCTTTTTATTTCAGCCCTTTTGATATGATTGGCTGGACGGTGCTGGGTACAGTTTGTTTTTCTTTTATTACCGGCCTGCCCGCACAATCCATCACGATCGTATTGCTGGTAACCAATTTCTTCAGCATTTTCCAGCATGCAAACATTAAAACACCAGCCTGGTTGGGTTATATCATCCAGCGGCCGGAGAGCCATGCAGTACATCATGCCAAAGGAGTACATGCTTATAACTATTCTGACTTGCCTTTATTTGATATGTTATTCGGTACATTCCGGAATCCTCCAGGATATGTGGAAGAAACCGGGTTTTATAAAGGAGCTTCTTCCAGGGTGAAAGATATGCTGCTCTTCCGGGAGGTTGACAAACCCTGAACAAATTCAAGGAGTGTTTCGTTGCCTGCTTTATTATAAAGCAGGCAACTTTTTTTACTGCTTTGCCGATTACTACAACATCTTAAACTGATTGTATGAAGAAAATAGTAGTAGTACACCTGTTGATGCTTATATCAACTGTGCTGGTAGCCCAGGATTCACTATTGAATATCGGGGATAATGCAGCTGCCGCAAAAACACCCGTAAAAATTTTCAATTCACAAAAAGCTATCAATGCTAATACCACCGAAGTGGTGGGCAAAGGCAAGATGGAATTTAAAGTGATGCATAATTTTGGAGACATTGGTGGTGATTTTGGTGGGTTGAAGAATTTCTTTGGGCTGGATAATGCGTCTGATATCAAGATCGCATTTGAAATTGGGTTGGGCAAACGATTCGATATCCTTTTTGCAAGGGCAAAAGGAGCCGGCCAGCAGCAAAAATTATGGGAGATGGGTATTAAGTACCAGTTATTACAACAACTAGAGAATGACCCCGCACATCCTTTATCCGTCGCTTTCTTTGCTAATGCGGTGATCGCTGCTAACAAAGCTTCTGCATTAGATAATCTTGATCATAGTTTCAGGGATATTTCAGACCGCACCAGTAATACGTTTCAACTGATCATCGCTAAAAAAATGGGAAATGTGAGTTTGCAACTGAATCCTACATTGGTAACAAGAGGCTATGCAATTTCTTATGATCAGAAATCCATTTTTGCATTGGGCGGTGCATTGAAAGTACCCGTAATGCGTAACCTGAACCTGGTGGTGGACTATTTTCATCCTTTCCGTTCACAGAGCAGCAAGGATTCATTCGCCGTACAGGCAACGCCGTTGAAATTTTTTGATCCGCTGGGTATCGGGTTCGAGATCGTTACACCGGGTCATGTCTTTCATTTAAACTTTACCAATGCCACCGAAACGTTGGAGAACAGGTACATACCAAGAACAGTGACCAGTTGGGGTAAAGGGCAGTTTCGCTGGGGTTTTACCATTGCAAGACAGTTTTCCCTGTGGCGCCCGAAAGAAAAATAGTTGTAACAGCAACAAAATCTTCAAAGAGCTTTCATGTTGAAAGCTCTTTTATTTGATGATCCATTCAATATCTCCAAAACCGAATGCTTCTTCAATACTATGCTGAACGATCAACTGACCAGCGGGAGATACATTTTTAATAATTGCTTCAAAGACACGGCTATCTTTCTTTAGTCTAACAGGTTCCCCTTGTTTATAAAGTTGTGAATTGTAGTTGTGGTAAATGTTGTCAAATCCCTTTTGGGTTAATTCACTAAAACGGCTGTACAGGCGTTCACATAATTCTTTCGCCAGCGCTACTACATCATAATTTTTCCCTGTGATCTGTTTTAGGGAAACCGGATTTTTCAGCTCTTCGGGAAAGGAGGTCTGGTTAATATTAATACCAATTCCAACAACCGCCCATTGCCACTGACCTACTGCGGTTTTTTGCCTTTCATTTTCTGACAGCCCACCCTTTTTCACCGGTGAATAACTGCTGATCACCGATTCGATCAAAACACCCCCTGCCTTTCTGTCCTGCCAGTAAAGATCGTTGGGCCATTTAATTTTTGTATCCTCACCGGCATAATTGCTGAAGAAATCATGAACAGCCATCGCCATCGCAGCACTGAACTGAAATTGTTGCGACAGCTGTAACGGGTAGGGATTCAGTACCACACTCAGGATAATATTGGTATCTTTTTCAGCTTCCCAAACACGACCCCGTTGACCTTTTCCTGCCACCTGTTCATGGGCAAAATAAGCCTGCCCGTGCTGTACCGGGCCCTGCCTGTCCGGCAGTCGGGCTTCATGCAACCGGGCAAGGGCATAGTTATTGGTACTATCAACCGATTGGAGTTCAATAAATGGCATTCCGGAAGGCATAGATAAAGGCTGTTCTGGCAATTAATTGCTATTTTTGACAAAGTAAAATGCTTTCTTGTTGCCGGTTGCTATTTTTTAATAATAACAGCCTGTTGACGACAGCAAGTCGGCCAAAAACAGATATTAAATTAAAACACCTTCATTATTTGGAACAATTGGCATCACTGACCAACCGCAAAAAGAAAAGTGCAACCCGGTTAACGAAGAATTCAAAAATCATCAAAACCATTATTGCCGCTATACAGGAGAAGAAAGGGGAGAATATCATCTCGCTGGACCTCCGGAAGATCAATGAAGCGGTGGCTGATTTCTTTATCATCTGTGAGGCGGGTAACCAGCCGCAGGTAAGGGCTATTGCAGA
>JAEUVP010000506.1 GCA_016786805.1 Chitinophagaceae bacterium
GTATTCTGACCGCCATCTGTCCCTTTGAACACGGAGGATGATAATTCTACCGGGAATTTTGTTCCTCCTTTTTTAATAAATTGCAGTTCGGCTTTAGTAAATCCTTTTTCATGTCTCTCTTTCAGGTTAATCGCCAGTAAAGGATCTGTGGTATCCACCAACCCGGGCCTGCCTGCCTGTTTTATCTCTTCTTCCGTCATGTCAAACATTTGCTGGGCAGCTTTGTTAGCGGCCATTATATCCCCGGTTTCTGTGCCAATAAGAATACCATCCATACTATGTTCAAAAAAAGACCGGAATCTCTCTTCGCTTTCCCTGAGTTTTATTTGTGCAATTTTCTTCTGATGGATATCCTTGAAATTTACCGAGATGGCTTCTACTCCTTTTATATGGAGCAAGTTAGAAAAAGTACTTTCCAGGTAGTGCCATGACCCGTCTTTAAATAAGAAGCGGTATTCTGTTGTAAAGACCTTTCCGGGTGTCTCCAACATCTCCAGCAGATGTGGTAATAAGGCTGGCAAATCATCAGGATGGGTGAAGGATGCCGGGTCTAATCCAATGACATTATCATCCAGGTACCCGGTGATACGCCTTGCCGAAACACTGATGAATTTAAATTTATGTTCTCTGTTCAGCAGAATGATTCCGCTGGGTGAATTCTCGGTAATTTCCCTGAACAGAACCTCACTTTGTGCCAGTTTGTTTAATGCATCTTTTCGCTTTGAAATATCAATAAATGAACCATAGAGACATTGAGGAATTCCTTTTTCATCCATAATAACATTCGCAGTGAACTCAACCGGGAAAACCGAACCGTCAACTCTTTTTGCCATATCTTCCCCGTACTCGTAGCCTTGTCTTTGCAGTGTCTCAATGGTCTGATAAACACGGTTACCTTCAAAAACATCGGCCAGGTTTTTGCCAACCAGCTCACTGCTTTCTGTTGCACCCCACATCCGGATTATGGCATTGTTAACATACGTAATCGTACCATCCAGTGTTGTGATCCCAATTCCGCTTAAAGAGGATTCAATCGCTTTCTCCTTTACCCGCAAATCCTTTTCTTTCATTACTCTTTCTGTAATATGCTCATGCACACCAATGATCCGGAGTGCCCTGCCTTCAGGACTTCTTCCTGTGATACTACCCGTAAACCGGAACCACTTCAGGTCACCATTTTTACAAACCACCCTTAGCTCAACATCAAAAGACGGATCAATTCCTTTCAGTGCATTAATAAATTTATTGATCGCCATTGGTTTATCTTCCTTATAAATGGCATTGTACCAAAATTCAGGATTAGCCAGGTCCTGTTCATTATAATACCCGGTCTGTTCCCTTGTTTTTTCTGAAATGAAAGCGGTCTTACTTTCGAAGTTCATTTCCCAAACACCCAACTCACTTTTCTCTAACGCCAACTTCCACCGGAGTTCATTCTCCTTAATAAGATTCTCTGATTTTTTTCTTTCAGAAATATCCCGCATAAAAGAAATAAAATTATCTCCTTGTAAGCGTTTGGTGGTGGTTTCAATATATATGCCCGACCCATCTTTTTTTCTGAATACTCTTTCATTGGTCGCAGTCACGCCTTCAGGTAAATTAAGAAACCGGGGAGGGTTTTTCTTTACTTCTTCCGGGAAAGTTATACCAGTCACACCCATCTCCAGGAATTCATCTTCTGAATACCCGAATAACGCTGTCATTCTTTTATTTACGGCATAGTACTTATTTTCAACCGGGTTATAAAAGCAAACCCCATCTGCCCCTTCTTCAAAAAGTGTCCGGTATTTGAACTCACTTTCACTCAGAGATCGCTGCATTCTTTTCCTTTCAGTAATATCACGTCCGATAACCAGCATTCGGTTACCAGGCAATAACTTATTACTTAATTCTGCAAAAAAAACAGATCCGTCTTTTCGTTTTATTTTCCTTTCCTGTAATACTGATTTCCCTTCCAGTATTTCAGGAATGCGGAGAGGCGGTTCATCTGGTCCTAATACCAGCAGGTCAAAAATGTTCATGCGGGATAATTCTTCCTTGTTGTATCCAGTCATCTTTGACACGAAACTGTTCACATCAATATACTTACCACTGGTATCAGCAATAATGATAGCATCAGCTGCATGTTCTACCAATGTCCTGTACAGTTCTTCACTTTTTTGAAGATCCTGCTCTACTTTTTTCTTCTCCGTAATATCACGATAGTACACAGATACACCTGCCGCAGAAGGATAAATGAAATCCTCGTACCATTTTTCAGTAACAGAATAATACAGTTCCGCCCTTACCGGCTCCTGTGTTTCCATGGCCTGCTGCAGGTTCTTATAAAAAGGCTCATTCACCACATCTGGAAATTCCTTCCATATATTTTTGCCTAATAGCTCCTTTCTATTTCGCCCATGCAATTCTTCCGCCTTCTTATTGAGATAAGTATAATTCCAGTCTTTATCCAACGCAATAAAAGCATCGGTTATTCTTTCCAGCAACCCGGATAGTTCTGCAGTTTTTTCATCGATCTTTTTGGCCAATTCCTTATTAAAATCCCTTAGGTATTCTTCAGGGCTTCTTTTAGCTGCAACAGCATTACCATTATTAGTAATTACAGGGATGGCTGATCTGCCGGTTACCCAATTCCTGGCAACTCCTGCAATACCAATTGTTTTCCGGTCGTCATTTTTTAGAGGATGCAGGGCAATGCTTACCCATTTTAAAAATCCCATATTACACTCCCATTCAAAATTGCTACGGTTGCCATCCTTAGCTTGTTCCAAATGATCAGCAAATAATTCTTTTTGCTGATCATTTAGCAAATCATAAAAAACGGCATCCCCGCTTTGCCCGGGTAGTTGTGATAAGGAGCAGAGATTTTCAAATGCATGGTTCCACCATGTCAACCTGAAGCTGTTATCAAAAAAACAAACAGCTTCATCCATGATGTCGAGAATAGACGGAAGTAAAGAATCACTGGCATGTGATTCATTCAATAACTTAAAATAAGCCTTATCCGTATCCTGGTTTTGCAGCATGTGGCAGCTTTATAATAATATTCATTCCTGGTGGTTCTGAAAAATATTACATATGGCTACGGTTGCGGCTGACTTAAGTCAGTTAAGAAATAATCTTAATCATTCTTATGGAGAAAATACAGGTAAACACTTATTGATCTCGGGAAGTACAAATATTATCAAACTTACCTAATACGGTATATATAGCAGTGTCAGGTAGCCGTTTAACAGGGAATAATAGTAAAATACAGTGATAACAAGAATCTTTGAAATAGCATCTGGTTATTGCTTCACCCAAAATTCATCTTTCCATTCATCACCGCTTACAGGGTGATCTTCCAAGTTGGTATGAATGATATCCAACTGCTCCTGCGTTAATGTTTGCTCCAGGTAGTTGAATAATTGCCGCTCTTCAAAACGGATATGTGCATCCAGCAGATCACAAAGAATGGTAAATGTCCTTTTATCGGCTTCCTGGTCCAATGATAATATCAACTCACGGATATGAGCATGTTCGCTTTTTAATTGCTGCGCCAGCGGGTGATCGGCCGGCATATAAGGGATCAGTATTTTTTCTTCCTGGTAAAAATGCGGTTTGATATGATGCTTCCAGAACCAGATACTGTATTCCCGCATCGTATTTACAGAAGCTCCGTTTTGCAGCCCCTGCCTTATTTTCCAGGCATACAATAAACCATCATGATGTTCCCGGCTCAGCGGAGCTAATTGTTCGCTGCGTTTAATTGGCTTTTTTTCTTCCATCTCCTAAAGTTAAGCAATGCTTTTGTTGTGGCAGTAACCTCCCTTCTCAGTGTACTGCTTTACAGAAAAAAGCATTACCTGAAGTTTTGGCTCAATTTTTTCTGTTCACATCTGTGAATAAGTAAGATTAGGATAGTACAATTTGTATAAGTTATATTTGAAAACAGAGGGGTGATTCTTTTGCAAATGGGCAAAAGACGTGAAATAATCCGGCGCCACCCTTCGCCGGAATTGTTTACTGGTTTTTCTCCGTACAATTTTACAAGCGGGCAAGACCAATTTAAATTGAAGCGAATTGACCGACACAATCATCAACCTTGAAACCGTCAACCCTATTGAGTTCTTCGGCGTAAACAATGGTAAGTTAGACATCCTCAAAAAGAAATTCCCCCTGTTAAAGATTCTCTCCCGCGGCACCCAGCTCAAACTGAGCGGAGCACCTGAACAGGTGGATTCTGCCCGGGAAAAGATATCCCTCATTGTTACCTACCTGGAAAGGAACGGGCACATGAGTGAGAACTATTTTGAACAGATCCTGGGAGGCGATGATGCCGAAGCCATTGACAATTTCAAAGAACGGAACCCCAACGAGGTCCTTGTATTCGGACCCAACGGGAAATCGGTCAGGGCCCGCACAGCCAACCAGAAAAAAATGGTGCAGATGGCGGAGAAGAATGACATCGTTTTTGCTATCGGGCCAGCCGGTACCGGTAAAACCTATACCGCCGTTGCCTTAGCCGTAAGAGCATTAAAGAACAAACAGGTAAAGAAGATCGTTTTAACAAGACCTGCCGTAGAAGCCGGGGAAAGCCTTGGATTTTTGCCCGGTGACCTGAAAGAAAAGATCGATCCTTACCTGCGTCCTTTGTATGATGCGCTGGATGATATGATACCTGCCGATAAGCTGGGGTATTATATGAGTACCAGGACCATCGAGATCGCCCCACTCGCTTATATGCGGGGGCGAACATTGGATAATGCCTTTATCCTGCTGGATGAAGCTCAGAATGCCACGGACCTGCAATTAAAAATGTTCCTCACCCGTATTGGTGCTAATGCCAAAGCGATCATAACCGGTGATGTGACACAGGTGGATCTTCCCCGTAACCAGAAAAGCGGTTTAAGTACTGCTGTCCGCATCCTTAAAAATGTAGATGGTATCGGTCATATCGAACTGGATGAGGAAGATGTGGTTCGTCACCGCCTGGTGAAAGCCATCATCCGGGCTTATGACAAGGAGAAGAAAGACTATGACAACGGATAGAAAATGAAATTTGAATTATTTAATGGAATAAAGAGGTGGCTTACCAGCTGCCTCTTGCTGTTTGGGGTCAGTTGTACTACCCAAACAGGTTCCAAAGGCTCAGTGGATAACAATCGCTATTACCAGCGCATTGATAGTGTGAAACCCCTGATTCAAAATGGTGATCTCATTTTCCGAAATGGAACGGATGAGGTGAGCAAAGCCGCCAGGAGCATGAACCGTATTGACACTTCCTTTTCCCATTGCGGAATTCTATTAATAGAGAACAATAATGTCTTTGTTTATCATGCCATCGGCGGCAGTTA
>JAEUVP010000120.1 GCA_016786805.1 Chitinophagaceae bacterium
GGTTCTTCAGGAGGAGGTACCAGTAAGGCCATCACCAGGAACACAATTACCTCTGCCAACAGACCAGCTGTGATCATTTCATCGGCAGCAGGCCAGTGACGTATTTTGAATAACGCTCCGAGAATTACTACGGCAGCGAAGAAAGCGAATATAAAATTGAGGACAACCTGGCCTCTGTGGGTTTTAAAGAACATCATAGCGGGTTCGTTTTTATAGTTTATTAAATTTTAACAAAAACAAATAACGGGAAAATGAATACAAAAATTGTTTCATAAAAAAAGAGGTCGCAGATATAAAGACCTCAGGGAATTATTTTTATCTGCGACGACCTTTTTGCGGAGCTGCGGGTAAATCGATCACACAACGGAAACCGATGTAAGATTTTGTAGAATCCTGGTATTCGTAAGTGCTGGTACCGTTCTGCAGGTAATAACCTACATCTTTCCAGCTGCCACCACGGATGATCTTACGCTTCATCAGCGGAGGATCTTCGTCTTTGGCATTCCAGCGAACATCAGGGTTCATATCGTGTTGGAAGTTGTTACGTCCTTCGTAGAAGATAGTTGAGGTCCACTCTGCCACGTTACCAGACATACAATACAGACCATAATCATTAGGCCAGTAAGCGTCGGCACGAACAGTGTAGAAACCGCCATCTTCAGGATAGTTACCACGGCCGGGTTTGAAGTTGGCCATTAAACATCCTTTCTTATTTCTCAGGTAGTAGTTACCCCAGGGGAACATAGTTTGTGAACGACCGCCGCGGGCTGCATACTCCCACTGTGCTTCTGTAGGCAGGCGGAAATCTGATTCCTGTGCTCTTTTCTTAGAATCAAGGAACGTATTCAGCAAATGGGTTCTCCACTCGCAGAAAGCTGTAGCTTGTTTCCAGTTGACACCAACTACAGGATAGTTACCGAATGACGGGTGAGAGAAATATCTCTTGGTCATTGGTTCATTATAAGAATAGGAGAAATCACGGATCCAAACCAGTGTATCAGGATAGATCGGTGTATCTTTTTTGATCATGAACTTAGAACGTGGTTTGCCGGCATTTTCCCGCTTAGCACTTTCTTTAAGATCAAAAATCTCTGAGTGGTAAATTAATTTAGAAGGATCGATCTCTTTTTTACCGAAAATCCTGTCTTCTGGAGCAAAGATCAGGTCTGTGCTGCCGAGGTCTTCGATACTTTTTGGATCATTCCATTTGAAGGTAGCCATTGCCTTCCAGTCAACATACTCGTTACCATCAGCACCGGCTTTTACTTTACCGAGCTTACGGGCAGCGACAGAGTCACGAACCCAATAAACAAACTGACGATACTCGTTGTTGGTGATTTCAGTAGCATCCATCCAGAATCCACTGATAGAAATGGACCTGTTACGGGAACTGAAGGCATAAGCAGGATCTTCATCACTGGGGCCCATATGGAAAGTACCCTGGGGAACATAGACCATACCCGGAGGTTTGGGCAGAGTATACTTGTTTCCCGGAGCAATGCCATGTACCTGGCCGTCGTTGGGAAGGCTTCCGCCTTTGTTTTTCTTTCCTCCCAGTATGCCACAGCTTGACATCAGGGTGATACACGCAACTGCGAGGAGTGTGTAGTTCAGGTTTTTCATTTTCATACACTTAAAGGGTATTGGGCAAATATAATGTTTTGACCTTATCGGTTGCACAACGTTATGATTTATTTTTTTCAAATCAAAGTGGTTTTTACGAGGTAAAATCTCTAACGGGTTTTGATCTCTTTTATTGTATTAACTTAAAATTAATTATTCATTTTTACCCTTGTCTATCAGCGTAATAAGCTGCTCTGTAGAATAAACAGGGGCCTTGCAGCTATAATTTTTACACAACCAGATGTTAGTTTTTTCGGTAACCGGTTTGCCGGATAATAATGGATAGATACTGGCTTCACTGGTTACCATTACGACCTTGTGTGGGAGGTACATTTTCAGTACATCCCTGTGCACTTCAGCCGGGTTCTTTCCAGTAATCGCAATTTCAGCGGTTCCGTCGGCGATTTCCTGAAGCAACCCTGCCCAGACTCCAAACGAGGTAGGGTATTTTATTATTGCATTACCAAGGCTGGATATCATCGCAAAAGACCGCACCTGCCAATCCTGCTTTCCTGTTAATATCGACAATTGGTACATGTTCGTTGCCATTACAGCATTCCCGGATGGAACAGCACCGTCATATACCTCTTTTTTGCGGACAATAATGTCCGACTGATTTTGAGGAGTAAAAAAGAAGAATCCTGTTTCTTCCTCGCTGAACTGATCTATCACAAAATTTGTAATAGCGACCGCTTTATCCAGCCAGTTGGTATCCCCTGTTATTTCCTGTAATTGGAGCAGGGCCTGTACCAAAAAAGCATAATCATCCAGGAAGGCGGGAAATTTCGCCTGCTCCTTCTTCCAGGTATGGTGAAAGCCGGCCCCATCTTTTACGGAAAATTTTTCAAACAGGAAGTTCATATTATCTACAGCCAGTTGCCTGTAATGTTCATCGCCGGTGGCTGCAAAAGCTTTGCCCAGGGCTGTATTGATCAGGGCATTCCAGCCCAGTAATATCTTGTCATCTAAAGAAGGACGAACCCTTTTATTTCTTTCTGCTAATAAAATGCTTTTGCCTTTTTCAATAACCTTGTTCAGCTCATTTATAAATATATTGTTGTTTTCAGCAAATTTTTCAGCTGCTTCTTTCACCCACAGAATATTTGCCCCCTCCCAATTGCCAGCCGGGCTGATATCATAATAGGCGCAAAAAAGAGCCGCATCTTTCCCAAGCAAGGTATTTACTTGTTCATAAGTCCATACATAGAACTTGCCTTCCACCCCTTCGCTATCGGCATCCAGTGCCGCATAAAACCCTTTACCCGGGTGCATTAATTCTCTTTCGATAAAAGCAATCGTTTCCTGTATAACTACCTTGTATTTGTCTTTCTTCGTAAGCTGGTAGGCTTCACTTAATACAGAAAGCAGTAATGCATTATCATAAAGCATTTTTTCAAAGTGCGGCACCAGCCATTCTGCATCCGTTGAATAACGGGCAAACCCTCCCCCCACCTGGTCATAAATGCCCCCATCAATCATTTTATCCAGGCTCAGTAAAGCCTGTTGCAATGCTTCTTCATTTGCCGACACATAATAATACCTCAGCAAAAATTGGATCGTAAAGGTTTGAGGAAATTTAGGCGCCCTTCCAAAACCGCCCCATTGTTTATCGGCAGATTTCATAACCGCTTCAAAAGCCCACTCCAGGTTTTCGGGTGCAAAGAGTTGTTCTTCTGTTCCGGGTTTTTGCAGCCCGAAGGAGTTAGACTGTGATAAATGTGCTGTAAGATTTTCGGCCTGTGCATCTATTTCATGCCTTCGCTCATTGAATGCCTGTGCCACACTATTTAAAACATCCTGCCAGGAGGGCCGGTTAAATGCTTTTTGTGGCGGAAAATACGTCCCTCCGTAGAAAGGTTTTCCATCGGGAGTCAGGAAAACATTCAGAGGCCAGCCCCCACTGCCGGTCATTGCCTGCACCGCATCCATATAAATATGATCCAGGTCTGGCCTTTCTTCCCGGTCAATTTTAATATTGATGAAATGTTCATTCATTACCGCCGCCGTTGCCGCATTTTCAAAACTTTCTCTTTCCATTACATGACACCAATGACAGGCTGAATAGCCAATACTCACCAGGATAGGTTTATTCTCCTCCTTTGCTTTTTGCAAAGCCTCATCACCCCAGGGATACCAGTTGACCGGGTTATGAGCATGTTGTAAAAGATAAGGGCTGGTTTCCTGTAAAAGTTTATTACTGTGTGTGTGCATGTAATTACAATGCCTGGTGAATAATAAAGTTCGTGGTTTACCCCGAAGTAAAAAGAAAAAGGACACTGCTTGCAGTGTCCTTTTGAAACTATCTGGTAAGTTGATTATTTTTTCTTCGTTGCAGCTGACAGGTATTGCTCCAGCGCTGCTACCATACTCGGCGTTTGTGGTTGTGGCGCTTTGATCTCCAGTTTCAACCCGGCTTCTTCAGCTGCTTTAAATGTGTTGCTCCCAAAAGCGCCGATCACAGTGCCATTCTGTTTGAACTTGGGCAGGTTATCAAACAAGCTCTTTACACCACTCGGGGTAAAGAAACACATGATGTCAAATTCATGCTGCACCAGTAATTCCTTCACATCGCTGCTTACGCTACGGTACATAAAAGCGAGTGCATGCTCACAATTATTCGCTTTCAGCCAGTTAACGATCTCGTTATCCTGCTGGTTTTCTGAGCATACATACAGGAACTTCTCGTTACTTTTATGTTTATTCACTACCTCAAACATGCTTTTATTGGTACCATCAGCACCATAAAAGACCTTGCGTTTGCGATAGAGAATGAATTTTTGAAGGTAGAGTGCCACCGCTTCAGTGATACAGAAATACTTGGTGTCCTGGGATACATTGACCTTCATTTCCTCGCACATACGGAAAAAATGATCAATAGCATTCCTGCTGGTGAAGATCACACCTGTGTAATTAGGTATCTCAATCTTTTGCTTGCGGAAATCCCGTGCCGGAATAGCTTCCAATTTAATGAAAGGCTTAAACTCCAGCTCTACTCCATATTTCCGGGCCAGTTCAAAGTACGGAGACTTTTCACTCTCCGGCCTCGGTTGGGTAATCAGGATCTTATTTATTGCTTTGGCCTGCTCACCGGCCTTATTAACCCCATTTTTAATCATGTGCGGTTCGGCTAAAGTTGTGTGCAAAGGTAAGTAGTTCTATCGAAAAAACACCAGTAAAAGCTTGTAAATCAGCAAAAGCGGGGCAATTTCAAAAGCACAGAGATATAAAAAGAAATGAAAAGGATTGAATTTGACCTGATTACGAACTGCAGAATAAGTAAGTATAAACCTGTACAAGAGAAGTATTCCAATACCCGTCCATGATATCACAAGAGCCGCCAGGTAACCGTTTCCCTGCATAAAAGCCAGCATTATAAGAAAAGGCAAGAGGAAAACGCCAATTACTTTATTAATGATAAAGACAATAAAAATATAAGAATCGGCAGCTTCCTGCAGGTTGAATATCCAGCCCAATATCTTTAACCCGATAAACTTTACAAAGTAGGTAACTGAAAGCCCTGCTGCACCATAGAGGAAGAAGATCCAGAAGTCTGGTTTTTCAATAAGCCTGAAATGAAGCAACATGAAGTCAATATATAACCCACCTGCCACCACAAAGAAGCCATTCAGTAAAAGAGAGGGCAGTGGTGTTTGCATCAATTGTTCCCTGATCTGCCGTTGTTTCAATGTTGTCCTGAAGAAAAGGCGGAACAGGTCACTGAAATATTTAGGAAAAGCCAACCGGAAAAAAGCAAATACTAATAATAAGAACAACAGAAAGTAAAACAGCAGCTCTTTGCCTTCAAATTGTTTCAGGTTACCCGTCTCCTTGGACAGCGGTTTACCTGCAAATCCAAAATAAGGATGATGCTCCATTACCTGCCTGTAAAGCGGCATTCCCGGATCTACCGTCCAGCCAGTATCTTTTACAACTGGTTGCCGGGAAAAGGAATCCGCCATTTGTATGGCCAGTAATGAATCACGGATCAACGCAGAATCCGGGGCAGCAATTGAATCAGTCGGTAGAATCCCATAGATAGTTGTGTCTGTCTGGGCAGAAACGGGTCCGCAGAAACAAGACAACAAAATTATAAACGAGATTAAAAAGCGATTCACCGTGTTAGTTATGCTGCAAAAATATTGAAGTGGCATCCACTCTGTTCATTATCATTAAAAATAGTTGATAAAGCCGAAGTGTATCTTGGATTGCCGAAGATTAAACTCTGTATCATTCCGCTTGCCGACCGCCCAGGCAAGGTTAAAAATTCCTGTTTTTGTTTCCAGTGCCAGCCCGAGCCCCGTTCCAAAATAAGTGTAGCTGATATCAGTATTCTGGCTGTTGTTCCTACCCCAGCCTCCATCTGCTAATAAATAAAAATAAGAATTGGCCTGCCCGGTCAATATCCTGTACTCAACGGTAGCAATAGCAAATTGAGACAGGTACTGGCTTTCCTCATCAAAACCCCGAAGAAGTTTATATCCGCCTAACTGGAACAATTCATTCCTGAAAATATTACCGCTTTGCAAAAGACCTGCATTCAGGGCTGTTTTGATCGTACTTTGTTTACCAACCGGTAGATACCTGGCCGCTGTTACTCTTGCCCTGAACTGGTAAGTCTTCAGTTTGATAGTATCATACAGGGTTTCAAAATCAAACGAAGGATCACCAGGATCTTTTAATTCCAGTACTTCATTATTCTTTTTTATCTTTTTAGTGCCGGCTGAAGTGATGATCCGCAATTCATTCCCCCGGCGGGGATTGAGACGGTAATTTGTATTGTTGAATTCATAATCGATCCCCACATTCACCGAACTCACATCGGCTTCATCGGTGAGCCGCCGGTTCTGAAGCAAAAATGTTTTATTAACCCCGTTGACGATCGTTTGAAAACGTTGAATGAACAGCTTACCTGATTGATTCGTATTTAAAACGTATTGGGCACCAAGCTGCAGGTTAATATTGACAAATGTGCTGTCCTTCCTGAAAATATCAAACGCAAAATCCAGCCCAACCGGGGTATGAAAGAGATAAGGGTATTGAAAAAGCAGGTTAAGCCGTGGTGATTTCACTTGCAACTGCTGCCAGTTGAGTCCAATTGTTTCGCCTGAACCCAATGCGTTTTTCAGGTTGATATTTGCTTCTCCCGTCAGTAATAATTTTTTGGAAGACAACTGGTCATTATTGGGCAAAAAACCAACGAGCACATTGATCTGGCTGCTTTTCTTAGGCTTTAGGTATAAATTAAGTACAGAGCCGGTTCCCAGTCTTGTCAGGCTGGAAGGTTGCTCTTCTTCGATATAAGTCAGTTCCCTCATTTTTTTACTGACCCTTAAAAGTTTCTCCTTACTATAGCTGCTGCCGTTGGGGATATCCAGATATCGTTGCAGGTATTCATTTGAAATTTTCACTTCCCCAAATACCCGGATGCTATCAATGCGGTAAGCAGGCCCTTTATTGATCTTGAGCTTTGCCCTTACCTTTTCTTCTTCCAGTTGCAGGCTGTCGAGGTATACTTTTGCAAATGGATGCCCGTTATTCTCCAGGTAGTTCAGCATTTTCTCCTGCCACTGTGCTACTTCCTGGAAGTTCATCGGTTTATCCGTAAACATTTTTTCACGCCAGCCCACTGCATCCAATAATGACGCATCAATACCACTCGCTTCCAGTTGAGCCCAGCGATATACCTGCCCGGCAAAAAGAACCATGCTTGCAAAACTTGAATCGTACCGGAGACTGTCGATAGAAGCCGTCACATATCCTTTTGCCTGCAAAAGGCCCGGCAGTTTATTAATATATTCCGTACAGGCATAGCGGGAAGCAAAATCAGCGGGAATACCCAATTGGGAAGCCAGGAGAGCTGAATCCTTATCAACGCCTTTTAAGCGAAGTATATACTTACCCTGTGCTGGTAAATGAATACTCAGCAACAAGAAAACAAGAACCGATATTTGCACTCTGAATGTTATCATGTGGCTTTTCGCCGGGATATTGATGGCAATTTATTCATTAAATCACAAACTACATTGGCAGGTATTTATATTCATATCCCTTTTTGTAAACAGGCTTGTCACTATTGCAATTTCCATTTTGCTACCTCCCTGCGGTATAAGAACGAATTGATAGCTGCCTTATTGAAAGAAATAACCCTCCAAAAAGATTACCTGGAAGGAGAACCCGTTGAGACCATTTACTTTGGAGGCGGTACGCCAAGTCTGTGCACGAAAGAAGAAGTGCAGCATATAATTACGAAGATAAACGAACACTTTACTGTTTATCCAGGTGCAGAAATAACACTGGAGGCCAACCCGGATGATATTACTGCAGAAAAACTAATTGACTGGAAAGAAACCGGCATTAACCGGCTGAGTATAGGTATCCAGAGTTTTTTTGAAGAAGACCTGCAATGGATGAACCGGGCACACAATGCACAACAGGCTATGGATAATTTGCGCATGGCCGCTACTTATTTTGATAACATTACTATTGACCTGATCTATGGCACTCCACAACTTACCAATGAAAAATGGAAACAGAATGTGGAGACAGCCATCTCGCTTACTATTCCCCATCTTTCCTGTTATGCATTGACGGTGGAGCCCAAAACACCATTAGATAAAATGATACGGCAGGAAAAATCAGCCAATGTGAACACGGATAAACAATCTGAACAATTCCTGCTGCTGATGCAATGGCTGGAAGAAGCCGGCTATGAACATTATGAAATATCAAATTTCTCAAAACCCGGTTGGCGCAGTCGTCATAATTCTTCCTACTGGCAGGGTAAAAAATATTTGGGGCTCGGGCCATCCGCCCATTCATTCAATGAAAGATCACGGCAGTGGAATATAGCTAACAACAGTATTTATATTGAAAAGATCAATCATAATGAGCTGCCTGCAGAAGTGGAGATATTAACCCCTGTTCAGCGACTGAATGAATATATCATGACTTCATTGCGGACGATAGAAGGATTGCAGCTAAACAGGATTGAGGAAAAACACCTGGCTAACCTGTTGGCTGCTGCTAAAAAATATACTGATAGTGGTTTATTAAAAAGAGAGAATAATGCTTTATTGCTGACAAAAGAAGGTCGTTTGCTGGCTGATGGAATTGCTGCTGATCTTTTTTGTTAACCATTCTTGATCCAGCCAACCAAAATATTCAGTACACAACCAATAGCAACAAGCGAAGTGAGAACAAAACCGAACCATTTTATGGGATGAGGAGTGCCGCCTGTTTTTTTGCCATCCTGGTATTTATTAAACTCCAGCACATTTAAAACGATGAGAACAATGGCAGCTGTGAAGAAAAGCACCTGGAAAAACTGGATCATGTAACAACAATTTTGGTCATGATGAAGTTAAAACTTTTGCTGTTGTCTCCAATAATTGTAAACCTGTTTTCCTGCCAGGCAGGCCACCATTATCAGTACGGCAGAAGGGCCGAATCCATGGTAAAAAAGTGGCATAGGGTGAGATTTACTGGTTATCTGATCACAATTTCCTTCACACTGATCAGACCATCACCCCTTCTATACGTTTAAATCCTTCGGACGGATTAACATTTTCCCATAAGATCTTATATACGATTTCGGCCAGCGGCATAGCCGCATCGACCGATTTGTTAATATTATAGATACACTTGGATGCATTATATCCTTCCGCCACCATATTCATTTCCAGTTGGGCAGATTTAACAGAATAGCCCTTGCCGATCATATTACCGAAGGTCCGGTTACGGCTATATAAAGAGTAGCAGGTTACCAGCAGGTCTCCGAGATATACAGAAGCCGCATAGTTGGGAGTTTTGCGGTGGGTTAGCGGGTCTTCATCATCATCATGTTCGCCTACTGTGATATGCTCGGCACCAAATTTTTTAAGAAACCCCGCCATCTCATCGGCTGCATTGGCAATGTAAACGCTGAGGAAGTTATCACCATAATCCAGCCCATGTGCTATTCCTGCGCCAACAGCATAAATATTTTTTAAAACAGCTGCATATTGTACACCCAGTATATCATGATTAACCACCGTGCTGATATAATCCGTGGTAAAATGAGAAGCCATTTCAGAAGCAGCGGTTATATCAATACCAGAAAAAGTAAGGTAGGACAATTTCTCGGCCGCCACTTCTTCTGCGTGACAGGGACCAAGCACGGCAAAATAGTTTTCTAATGGAATATTGAACTGCTGCTGCAAGTAATAATTCAGCAAAATATCTTTGCCTGGTAATAAACCTTTAATAGCGGAAATGACTTTTTTCCCATTCCAGTCCTCTGGCCTTAGTGAAGCAAGGCTTTCTTCTGCATAAGCAGAGGGTACAGCGATGACCAGCACATCGGAATTACGAACCACTTCTTTTACATCAGGTAAAATGGTGAGTAGTGATACATCGAAATAAGCTGAACTCAGGTAATGCGGGTTATGACGACGCTTTTGTATATGCTCTATTGAATCCGTGTTCCTGATCCACCAATGGATCGCATGCTTCTTATCGGTAAGAATTTTAGCTAATGCCGTTGCCCAACTACCGCTGCCAATGATTCCAAAACGCATGTCAGAATTATAATTAAATATGTTACCCAATTAATCCGCAATAAAGGTAAGAAACCAATTTATTGGAATGACCAATCATAAAAAAAGGGTGCTGAAACTATTTCAGCACCCTTTAACTATTTAAACAAACCGTCTTATTTCTTCTCAAAGAGTTTATCCTTTGGCACCACTTTTACTTTCATACCATCTTTCAGAGTTTTACTGATAGCAGTATAAGGGCCCGACACCACTTCATCACCAGGCTTAAGACCGCTGAGAATTTCGATATAATTAATATCCTGTATCCCGGATTTTACAACCGCCTTTTTTACGGTGCCGTCTTTTTGCAAAATAAATACAACCTCCTCCAGTTCATCGCCTGCCTGCACTTCATTATTGTTCATGTCATCTTCCTCACCTTTGCTTTGCTGGTCTTCTTTCTTTTTATCCGCCATGCTCTTGTCACTTCCTTTTACCCTGGCATTGACAGCAGTGATAGGTACCGCCAGAGCATTCTCAATTCTCCGGGTTTTGATATCAGCACTGGCATTCATGCCCGGCCGGAAAGGAAATGTTTTTACAGCCAGGTCTTTGTAGGATTCCTTATCTAATCGAATTCTTACTTCATAATTTGTAACATCATTAGAAGTTGTCAGTGAACTGCCACCAGCCGTACTGCTGGCGATCTTAGTCACCACTCCTTTGAACTTACGGTTATTATAGGCATCCACTTCCACATCAGCAGAGTCTCCGATATTTACTTTTACGATATCATTTTCTCCTACATCCACCCGCACTTCCAGCACTGCCATATCGGCTACGGTCATCATTTCTGTACCTACATTAAAGCTGTTACCTGCCACACTTTCGCCTTTCTTCACTTTTAAGGAAGAGATCACTCCATCCATCGGTGCAATAATGGTAGTACGGCTCAGGTCTTTATTTGCTTTGGATAAACCGGTTTGTGAACTTTGGACTCCAGCCTGCAGGCTACGAATATTTTGCTGGGCTGCATTATAATTGGCCTGTGCAGATTTTAAAGTTGTTTCAAATTGTTCCAGTTCCGATTTGGAGATCACTTTCTGATCAAACAATGTTCGGTTACGATCATACGATTGTTGTGCCAGGTCGAGATTCGCTTTCAGCGCTTCAATAGCCGCTTTACTATTATCCACAGTAGCCGCAGACTGGTTGACTCTTGATGCTGCTTCATCCCGTTGCAGAGCATAAATATCCGCATAGATCTTGGCCAGCGTTTGCCCTTTTTTCACACTATCCCCTTCCTCAACAGTCAATTCGGTGATCTGGCCGGAAATATCCGGGCTGATCTTTACTTCCACTTCAGGGTAGATCTTTCCACTTGCATTCACGGTTTCAATGATCGTCCGCTTGGCGGCTTTTTCTACAGCCACTTTTTCTGTTTTATCTCCGTCGCCACCGAATACTTTCGCCAAGGCAAACAATCCGCCCAGTATGCCGACAATTATCAATATCCATTTCAACGTCTTATTCATAATAAAAGAAAATTTATAGTTTTAAGCCCTGCCCCTTATAAAATTCCAATAATTTCATTTTGAAAACATAATCGTACTGCGAATACAAGGCCTGGATCTTGGCCCGCTGTACGTTATTCTGGCTGTTGATCAGGTCATAGGTTGACAGTAAATTCAGCTGATACCTTTTATTGGCAAAGTCGTATGCTTTTTCAGAGGTCGCTACCGATTTTTTATCTGCATTGTACTTTTGCAAGGCAGCAATCGCATCTGTGTAAGCTTTATAGATATCTTGCTTCAACTGCATATCGCCCTGTTCTTTCTGTAATTCCAGTTGCTGCACATTTATTTTGGATCTGTCCCAGGCTGTTCTGGCATTCCGGCCATTAAAAATGGGAACACTTAAACCAATCCCGATATTCTGAGCAAAATTGCTTTTGAATTGTTTACCAAGCGGAATTGCTTTTTCCCCTACCTGAACAAAATCAGGTGTCACCACATCATAACTGGTACCATTTACATTTACTAGTGCCCCTGATGGATTAAACTGACCAGTGGGTGCATACTGGGGAACTTTAATATTAACATAGTTGTTGCTCAGTCCGCCAAAGGCCGAAACAGAAGGATATAACCCCCCTTTTGCAGCTGCCACCGTTTTTTTTGCAGATTCGATTTTTAAAAGATTTACTTTCTGTTGTGGCAATGTGGCTATCGCCAATGCATATACTGCATCCGGTTGCAGATCTGCTAAGGCTTCAACCGGGATCAGGTCAACCGGCGGGGTAGTGACATCAAACGGAGCGGCTGCATCAAGATTCAGCAAAGCTTTCATCTGTAGTAAAAACTGCTGGGCCGATGCCTGCGCTGATACAAGGCTGGAAGAATCTCTTGCCAATTGGGCTTCCAACTCAGCGGCATTCAATTCCGGTAATACACCTGCATCCACCCGTTTTCTTGTATTCTCCAGTTGCGCCTGTGTTTGTGTTACCTGCACGTTTGCAATATTCGCTTGTTCTCTTGCCAGCAACACCTGTAAATATGCAACTGCTACATTCAAAGCAATATCATTCTGTATTTTTTTTGTTTGCTCTTTATCTGCTTCCCAGGAAAGGCGGCTGGCTTCAATACTATTTTTGATGGAGAACCAGTTGAAAATGGTGACTCCAGTCTGCAATTGCACTCCCATATTCAGGAAGTTGTTATCCTCCAGCACACCGGTAGTCGGATTTTCAGAACGACCTAAGCGGTA
>JAEUVP010000538.1 GCA_016786805.1 Chitinophagaceae bacterium
GATAATGGAAGTGAGTTATTCATCAATATGCTGTTAAAGGCGGTTAATACCGGCCAGGTAACTGCATTCTCTGATGAAAGGTTCACCACACCCATGACAATGACTGAAATACAGCAATTGACTGTTGGATCTGCAGATACAGTAGCTAAAACTGACGTTAATGACCCCAGTAAGGTGATCGAATACGTTGTTACAAGATCCAGCTTTGATGGTAAAAGTGTAATGAAACTCAGGATCAAAGAAGAATGGGTTTTTGACCGTGAAGCCAGCAGGATGTTTGTAAGAATATTAGGATTGGCACCGTTAAAATCAATCTTAGGCCCTGATGGTAAAGAAAGAGGTAGCTCAGTTATGTTCTGGGTATATTATCCTGATCTGCGCCCCATGTTGGCAAAGTCAGAAGTGTACAATCCCAAGAACATGGGGCAAAGCCGCCAGACCTGGGAAGAATTGTTTGAAAGCAGAATGTTCAGCAGCTATATTGTAAAATCAACAATTGACAATGCTGCTAATAAAACGTTGAGGCAAATCTATCCAAGAGACCCAATCCTGGCTCTGCTGGAAGGTGATAATATCAAAGACAAAATATTCAATTACGAGCAGGATCTTTGGTCTTATTAAGTGTAAAAAATACACCAAAAAATAGCCATAAAAAAGCCCCGGTAACCGGGGCTTTTTTATGGCTTAAACCTTTCAGAACAAAAGAATTAAAAAAAGTTTTCAAAATCGTAAAAGTCCTATAGGAAAGTTGAATAAATGTCGTATTTTCGTCTCGGTTTTTCATAGGATATTGGATTTTAAAAACGGGGCTGGATTTCTATCCTGGCCCCATTTTTTTTGTTGTTACCCGATACGATGAAAGCTCATTTTTTGAAATACGCAGCAATGATTTTTGCTTTTGATTTACCTACCGATTTCGCTAATTCTTCTTCTGTTTGCTGACTTACATTCTTAACCGATCTCAGCTGCTTTAACAGCATATCAGCCGTTGCTTTACCAATACCCGGAATATCTTCCAGTTCGTTTTTAAAGGTCCCTTTACTGCGTTGCTGGCGATGAAACGTAATACCAAAACGATGTACTTCATCCCTGATGCGGCGGATCAGTTTCAGGCTTTCACTGTTGAAGGGCAGTTTCAGTGATTCCTGGTCACCGCTAAAGAATATTTCCTCTTCGTTTTTGGCCAAACCGACCAGGGTTGTGCGGCCAGCCAGTTCCAGTTCACGGATCGCCTCCATAGCGGCGCTTAGCTGCCCTTTACCGCCATCTATAATGACCAATTGGGGGAAATCCTTCTTTTCTTCTTTGAGCCGCTTATATCGCCTGTAAACAGCTTCTTTCATGGTGGCAAAATCATTGATGCCTTCAACTGTTTTCACATTAAAATGACGATAATCCTTTTTACTGGGTTCCCCGTTCTTAAAACATACCATGGCGGATACCGGGTAGCTGCCCTGGAAGTTGGAGTTATCAAAGCATTCGATATGCACCGGTGTCTCCTGTAACTGAAGATCGGATTGCAATTTCAGTAACAGGTTTGTTTTATTGTTCTGCTTCAGGTCCAGTTTCAGTCGTTCTTTACTCCTGATCTCTTCTATGAAGTAGTTGACATTTTTTTCTGAAAGTTCCAGTAGTTTTTTCCGGTCCCCGCCCTTAGGGACTGTTATCGTTACGTCAGCTTGCGGGAATTCAATGCTGAACGGAACTACAATCTCGGTGGCATCGCTGTTAAAGGTTGTCCGGAGTTGTGCTACAGTGAAACTCAATATTTCTTCAGGAGGTTCATCCAGGTGTGTTTCCACTTTATTGGTCTGTGTTTGTACAATGGTTCCCTCTCTCACCATCAGGAAATTGACATAGGCAATATCTTTTTCCTTTACAATGGAAAACACATCCATATTACCCGTCTTTGCATTGGCCACAACAGATCTTGACTGGTAATTCTCCAGGAACTCGATCTTTTTCCGGGTCAGTTCTGCTTTTTCAAAAGCCAGGTTGGCAGCATGTCCTTTCATCTCTTCTTTAAAATGACGGATCACGGGTGACAGGCTTCCTTTTAAAAGATTTTTCAGCAATAATAAATTCTCTTTGTAATCTTCTGTTGTTTGCAGCCCTTCACAGGGACCTTTACAATTACCCAAATGATACTCAAGACAAACTTTAAACTTGCCTTTTTGAATGTTTTTATCCGTAAGATTTAATGAACAGTTCCTGAGCTGGATTGTCTGCTTGATAAACTCCATTAATTCCCGCACTCTTTTTACTGAAGTGTAGGGACCGAGGTATTCAGAACCGTCCATAATTTTCTTCCTGGTAAGAAAAACCCTCGGAAAAGGTTCATTCTTAATGACGATGAATGGATAGGTTTTATCATCCTTCAGGTTGATATTGAACTTCGGCTGAAATTGTTTGATTAACGAATTTTCCAGCAAAAAGGCATCCTGCTCCGAATCTACAATCGTGAACTCGATCCTGTTGATCCGCTGAACCAGTTCATGTGTTTTATAACTGGTAAATGTTTTGGTGAAATAGGAGCTGACTCTTTTACGCAGGTTTTTCGCCTTGCCAACATACAATAGCTCATTGCTGCTGTCAAAATATTTATAGATACCCGGCTGATGTGGTATCGTGGTAGCGATATGTTGAAAATCGGCAGCTATCATTGATTGGTGGGTTCATTCCAGATCACTTTTACGGTTGATATCTTTTCTTCCTCCCCGGGTAATTGCCTGATGGTGGTTACCTGGAAGCTGCGGTCCACCTGCCAGAGCATTCTTTTTTGCACGATGCTGTCTTTTGAGTTCAGCAGGTAATCGATATATAATGTTTTTACGATCGCATCGCCACCACCCAGGTTGGGTTTCACATGCATTTCCTGGCGTTGTATTACTACTTTAGAAGGGTCTTCAGGTAAATAAGTAATGATCGCTCTGTCCATTCCTTCATCATAGCGGGATTCTTCTTTGTATTTCTTGCGGTATTTTTTTTCAGCGATGTCGGGAAGATCAAGAAAATCTTTAGCCAGCGTTCTGAATTCCTCTCTTTTTACATAGGTAGTGTCGGTCCGGGTGCTGTCTATAATATCAAGTTTGATAATTGCATAAAGGGAGGTATCCACACCGGCAATCTGGGAATTAATATACGAGTGGATTGAAATAAATTTTTTGGTTGCGTCCTCTTCTTTGTCTTTGCAACTGGCAACAAGCAGCAGGATTATGCCGGCTAAAAGGAGATTTCTTTTCATGCCCTAAAATTAGCGTAAAACAAAGCTTCAAAAAAAATCCCGGCCGCAGCAGAGTGCAGACCGGGATATCTTAGCAAAGCGAGCAGTTAGTATCGGTTACTGATTCAGGGTAATACCGACTTTTAAACCAAAATCAAACAGATTTTCTTTCACGGGGTATTTATTTTCAAAGCTGGACCGGATCTGGTAGCGTATCTGTGGTCCTACCTGCCATTTTGTTTTACCGGTTCCATAACTCATGAAAGCTTCAAAGCTTGTATTCATATTCCAGTTTCGTGTCAGGGAAGGAACTTTTACATAATTCTTGAAATCAGTTGACAACAGATAGGTCCTGTCGCTGATGATATAGGTTGGTTGGATAGTAGCAGCAATACCAAAATAATTGGCGTTGTTTTTACCGGGAAGAAGTTTCACTTCCACACCTACAGGAAGAGAAGCTGAATAATATAGATTTTGTAACCAGTTCGCTTTATTGCCGCTCCGGGTACGATAAGTTGTTTCTCTTGAAATGGAACTGTTGGATCCGGCATCCAAAGCAATGGTTGCAATTTCACCCGGGTATGAGTAAGCTTTGATATCATAACGGCTTACATTGAATTGTAATCCTGCTTTTACTTGTATGGCTTTTGTTAACGGGTACCTGGCAGCAAATCCCAACTCCAGGCCGATGTCGGGCTTGTGTACCACAACATTCCTTACATCATTATACGCAGCGAAAGCAGGGATATTACCGGCGGAAGCCGCAGATTGTAGAAATCCTTTATTTTCTGACAGCTTGCGGTAGCTAACGGTAGGAGCAATGTATACCTGGTAAGTTATTTTTCTTGAAGGTTTGCTTTTCTTGAAACTATTGACAACGCTTTCAATGGTCATGGGGTACTCAGCAATCTCAGTTGATTTAGTCTGTGCAATACTTTTTTCTTCAGTTTTTTTAGTGGCTTCGGGGACAGGTTGTTCTGTCATTAATTCTTTTTGTTTTGAAGCAACAGCAGTATGAGACAGGCCTGAAACGGGGTTGTTTATATACAGATCTTTGCGGTTTTTATTGTCTTGCATTGACAGCACAGCCTTATTGGGCTCTGCCGCAGCATCACCTGCAGGTACTCCCGCTACTATAACCTGCTCTTGCCCGGCAAGAAGATTGGTAGTAACGGAATTATTGCTGGCATTAAAGGATTGCAGCTGTTTGGGAGGATTATTGTCAAAGTTCAGCGGATGGCTGATCGCTATGTCTGTGGCTGGTTTGGATAAAGAAACTGGTTCCTTGGTTGTTACTTGCTGATTGGATGCTAACGGCAAGTTGGCTGTTCTTGCTGTATAGGCCGGCTGGATTTGTTTGTTTGCAGGAGTGGTTAACATGACCAGGGCAACACCA
>JAEUVP010000546.1 GCA_016786805.1 Chitinophagaceae bacterium
ATAAATAGTGTTACTGTTCTCTTTCCGGAAAATATTCCTGCTTTCCTGTAAAATATCTTCAGTGGTCACCGTACCATATTTTTCCAGTTCAAAGTTCATCCAGGAAGCATCTCCCAGCAATTCATAATAAGCAAGGCTTTCGGCCCGGCTCATCACACTCATATCTTCAAAAGCGGTGAGGCTTTCTGTTTTATTTTTTACTTTTTGTAATTCCGACTCGGGCACCAGTTCATTTTTCATTTTATCCAATTCAGCTTCTACTGCTTTCTCTGCCTCTTCTATCTTGACGCCTTTTACCAGCTTGCCATCAATAGCGAGCAAACCATTATCGCTACTGCCAAAATGATAACATTCAATATTGCTGAATAATTGCTTTTCTTTCACCAGCGACTGGTATAACCGGGATGAACCGCCACCACTCAGGATATCCGCCAGCAGGTCCGTTACATAATATCTCCGGTCAAGCCGGGGATAGATATGCCATGTTTTATACAAGGCATCCAGCGGCACCTTAGCTTTGATCTCTATTTTTCTCTCTTCGTTTTGCGGGGCTTCCTGCGGCAGGTTGCGTTTATATTTTTCGCCGGAAGGAATATCGCCAAACCATTTTTCCGCCAGCTCCTTTACTCTTTCTGTGGTCACATTCCCCGCTACCACCATAATGGCATTGACAGGACGGTAATGTTTAAAAAAGAACTGTTTTACATCATCCAATTTTGCATTTTCAATATGCGATAATTCTTTACCGATCGTCATCCACCTGTACGGATGTTTCTTATAGGCCAGTTCCCGCATCTTATGCCATACATCACCATAAGGTTTGGTGAGATAATGTTCTTTGAATTCCTCGCAGACCACTTTACGCTGCGTTTCTAAACTTTTCTCTCCAAAAGCCAGTGATAACATCCGGTCACTTTCCAGCCAGAAGGCTGTTTCTAAATTTTCTGCCGGTAACTGAATGTAATAATTGGTTAGGTCGTTGGTCGTATATGCATTATTCTCACCGCCGGCCATTTGTAATGGCTCATCATAATCAGGAATATTGACCGAGCCGCCAAACATCAGGTGTTCAAACAAATGGGCAAACCCTGTTCTCTCCGGGTCTTCATCCCGGGCTCCCACATCATACAGGATATTCATAACCGCCATAGGAGTGGAGAGGTCCTGGTGAACAATGACCCTCAGCCCGTTGGCCAGTGTGAACTTTTCAAATTGAATCATAATTGATATAACAGTCGTTGAAAGTAAAAGTTGGTCGCCCCCGGCGAAGGGGTAAAATTATCGAAAAATGAGCATCGGGCTATAAACAGGAAAAAGCAAATTTGCTACCGGATACTCCTGACCTTAAAAATGATCTCTTTCAGGGCCAGGTCTCTCCGGACGATCATTTTGATCTTTTCATTGGGGGCCTGCAGGGCGATCTTGTATTGGTTCAGGTTCTGTGAAAAATTATTATTGACAGCGATCACCACATCATTTTCTTTCAAACCTGCTGCCTCAGCCGGTGAATTCTTAGCCACATCCCCCACAATGATATTTCCCTGTACATAATAAAGCTCAATACCCGAATAGGAATAATCAAACGGGTCATTGAAATGCGTATTCGGGACCAGGTAAAAATCTTTTTTCTCGTAATTCAGGATGGTATTGAACCTTCGCAGGATATCATTCCCGATCAAACCGCCGAGATACGGATAGGATGTTACATTGTACACATCATCGAAAATATAGGTGGGTACCGAACGGAAACGATAAGGCCCCAGTTTTACTTCCTTGATCACTGTTACAAACATATCGATCTTGCCTCCCACGCCTTCTCCTTCTTTGGACAGTAATTTTCTTTTTTTATTCAATAAAGCACTGTCAGCAACAAATTCGGTGGATAACATCATACACACACCGGCACCGATATCATATAAAAAACGGGTATTGATCGTAGCCGCATCCTTTACCCGCAGTTGCTGAATAGGCAGGCTGCCAATAGATGGTTTAAGCATAAAACCACCTTTGGGATACCGGATGGTACCACGGCTGCAGATATCAATGAACATACTGTCATAATTGATCTTTACGATATAGCGGCTCAGCAGGGAATAGCCGATAATACCATCGATCTGTTCGCCGTATACTGCCGTAAGGATGGAATAATCATTGACATGAAAATCAAGGCTGTCCACTTTCAGATTAGGAAGGCGCAGGGATTGGTTAAATAAGAAGGGCACATTCCGGATGCCGGCAATACCCCGGATGGTCCGGTCTGTTGCCAGTGGACTCAGTTTCAGGTAATCTGCTGTTGTTGAGTCTAAGGAAATACCACTGCTGCCTGTATCAAGTACAAAATTCAGTGTGTCCGGGAAATTATTCAATTTGGCCTGCAGGATCACAATACCACCGGTCAACTGGGTAAAGGGAATACGGGTAAGAAAGCGGGAAGGTGGTTCTATGAATTCTTCCTGGGCAATACCATGCTGTTGCAAAAACAACAGGAACAGGGACAGCAGGGATATTATTTTTTTCATGTGAAGGTTTTTGGTCGGCAATCGTTCTTATTCAGGACAGTAAACAGGACTAAAATGATGCAAAGCTGTTTGCCATTCATACCGGCCCACCCGTAAATTTAGTTGAAGGAGTGCCCGGAGCAAAACCGTTCAGCCTGTTTTCTGTTATTCAGGTGTAACTTTGCACTTTCCGGATTTGTTCTTCCCGCAAAGCCACCAAGACCACTAAGCGGGATATAAATGAAATACGACCTATGCAGCTAAACGACCTCTATGATAAAGCTTCGGCTTTCGGTGCTCTTTCCGTAGAAGAAGGAGTGTACCTCTACCAGCAGGCCCCGCTGGCCGACCTGATGTTCATTGCCGATGAACTCCGCAAAAAACAAGTTCCCCACGGTAAAGTGACCTGGCAGATCGACCGGAACGTAAACACCACCAATGTTTGCATCGCCAATTGCAAGTTTTGCAATTTCTACCGCATACCGGGTCATGCGGAGGCCTATATCACCGATATGCCAACCTACCGGCAAAAGATCACCGAGACCTTAAAATATGGCGGCGACCAGTTATTGTTACAGGGCGGTCACCATCCTGAACTGGGTTTACAATTCTATGTAGATACTTTCCGGCAGATCAAACAGGAGTTTCCGACGATCAAACTGCATACACTCGGGCCACCCGAAGTGGCGCATATTACCAAGCTGGAAAAATCAACCCACCATGAAGTATTGAAAGCACTGAAAGAAGCGGGTATGGATTCATTGCCCGGTGCCGGTGCAGAGATACTCATCGACCGGGTGCGCCGTTTGATCAGCAAAGGCAAGTGTGGTGCACAGGAATGGCTCGACATTATGCATGAAGCTCATAAACTTAATATCACCACCTCTGCCACCATGATGTTCGGTCATGTGGAAACGATCGAAGAACGTTTTGAACATTTGGTGAAAATAAGAGAAGTGCAAAGCCGTAAACCAGCCGATGCCAAAGGTTTTCTTGCTTTTATTCCCTGGACATTCCAGGATGTGGACACTTTATTAGCAAAAATCCGCGGCGTACACAATCTCACCACGGCAGATGAATATATCCGGATGATCGCATTGAGCCGCATCATGCTGCCCAATGTAAAGAATATACAAGCCAGCTGGTTAACCGTGGGTAAACAAACCGCTTCTATCTGTTTACATGCCGGTGCCAATGATTTTGGTTCTATCATGATCGAAGAGAATGTGGTGAGTGCCGCCGGTGCCCCGCATCGTTTCACCTATAAAACCATACAGGATGCCATCCGGGAAGCCGGTTTTGAACCCCAATTG
>JAEUVP010000562.1 GCA_016786805.1 Chitinophagaceae bacterium
GCCAGGGAAAGTGATATTTTCCGGTGCCATTCGATTTTGTGTTTCCTGAAAATTCTTTCCCGGTCTTTTAAATTGGTAGCTGTTGATTCAAGTCCCACCCGGATGGAATTGACCTGCCCGGAAGCCCGTTGCGCCACATCCGTCTTTGCTGAATCGGGCAACCATTGCGAAAAAGTAGTTACCGCTTTTCTTTTCCCGGTATCTATCACTTCCTGTTTTGCCCAGTTGCTGTCAATATACTTCGTGAAGGTCCAGGTGGCATACATTGTTTTTGTTAACTGAACCCTGATGGCATCATTCTCTTTTCTGAGTGAGTCGATCGCTATATCCAGTTGCCGCATGCTCAAAACCCGTTCATTATTCTTATTGACACTATCGTCAGTTCTGACAAATTGAAAAGCACTAAGATCAAACTGTTTAGTGTACTCCTTAAAACCAAGTCGTATGAATTCTGTATTCGGACTGTATGCATTACTGGTGCGTTCCTGGTAGCGCCAGCCATCCCGCAGGTTGAATTCAAGGTATCGTTTATCCTCCGTCACCCGCATCACACCGCTTTTGGCAATAATAAAATTATCCTGCACAGGATTGGTCTGTTCGTAGATGATCACATCCCTGATGATACTGTCATTGGATTCCTTTTTCCCGATCTTGATAGCAAAACCATTGATCTTATCATAAAAAACACCTTCTTTCAGGTCGAAAGCTGGTTTGGCATACACAATATCCGCCAACAGTGTTCTTGACTTCAGGTTAGCGATGGGGATAATATTATTGGAGAAAAGGAAAGCGATCCCACAAATAAGCAAGGTTACAAAAAATAAAGGCCGCATGAAACGCAGCAAAGAAATGCCGGCGGCTTTGATCGCCACTAATTCAAAACTTTCACCCAGGTTACCAAAGGTCATCAGCGAGGAAAGCAGAATGGCCAGTGGCAATGCTAATGGAACCAATACCGCCCCCTGGTACCAGATAAATTCAAGGATCAAACCGGCACCCAATCCTTTACCTACAAAGTCGTCAATATATAACCAGAAGAACTGCATCACCAGTACGAGCAACGTAATAAAGAACGTTGCCACAAAGGGTCCGACAAAGGCCTTGATGATGAGTTTATCTAATTTTTTGATCACTTATCTTTAAGTATGAATCCCGCAAAAATAAGGCTTTCAGCAACCGAGTTGGAACTGGTGACCAATGCAGATTGGATTTTAACAAAGAACGCTATCCTGCAAAAAGTAAAAAATATACTGGAAGTCCTGCAGGCCGAACAGCAGGATTACCTGGCCAAAAAGAAAATCAATTTTCCCGCTGAATTTATCAGCCCTTTACCCAAAATTTCAAAGGGAGAAAACTACAAAGGCCTGCCCTACCTGGTGCTGGATCATCCCCGGTATTTTGATAAAGAAAATGTATTTACAGTACGAACCTTGTTTTGGTGGGGAAATTTTTTCAGCATTACGCTTCATCTATCCGGCCGTTGCAAGGAACTATTTCAGCAGCAACTTATCAACGCATACTCGTTGTTTGCCGGTAATGATTTTTTTCTTTGCATTAACGATGATCAATGGGAGCATCATTTTGAAAAAGATAACTATAAGTTGACGAAAGAAATAACAAGTAGAGAATTTGAACAACTTATATCCAATAAGTCTTTTATAAAACTGGCACAAAAATATCCTCTTCAGCAGTGGGATGAGATTCCAACCCTCCTGTTTACTGAATTCAGAAAAATAATGGAAATAGTAAAAGCTTAGTTACCCAAGCGGTGAAAAAGGTCTTTCACCTGGTGGTCCCATAACAGGCTCTGATCTTTGATTTCCTTTTTCTCTGCAAAATCCTTGATCACTAAAATGGTCTGGTTGGTGATCTCTGATTTTTCGATCCGGAACTCAAAGTATTCTTCTTTAGGAGCTGTTTGCCAGTGAAAGCGGACATATTTGTCCTGCTCTGTTTCCAGCAGGTCAGCTTTATCAAAGGAACCATTCCAGCCAAAGTAAAAGATACCATCTCTTTCATCAACTTTTTCTGCAAACCATTCGCCAAGGCCGGCCGGGGTGGCAAGAAACTCGTACAATATGGATGGTGAACACCGGACAGGAAATTCTAACGTGTATAATTGCTTGCTCATCTTCTCTCTCTTATTAATAAATCATTGCGATAGCTGCAATAATAAATAATAAATCAGTGCCCCAAAATAATTTATTATTTATTTTTCCCCTTGTTTTACAGCAAACCCGGCCTTTACAAAATAAAACCCTTACATAAGCGTTAAATAATAACCAAAATTTTTTTGGCACATATTACTGAAAAGGTTAAATTGCCTTGAAGTTCAATACGTTCCGAACAACCAATGACATTGTGGTGGGTATTTTTAGAGTCATAAGCAGACTAAAACTTATTATTCTTTAACCCTTTAAATACACCATTCTAAAACCATACCTATGAGCATGAGACAATTGAAGATCACGAAGTCTATTACGAATCGTGAATCTCAGAGTTTAGAAAAGTACCTGCAGGAGATCGGCAAGGTCGAACTCATTTCCCCCGAAGAAGAGGTCAAATTAGCCACCCTTATCAAACAAGGATGCCAGAAGTCACTCGACAGACTGACCAAGGCCAATCTGCGTTTCGTGGTGTCTGTAGCCAAACAGTACCAAAACCAGGGACTGTCACTGCCCGACCTGATCAATGAGGGTAACCTGGGTTTAATCAAAGCGGCCCAGCGATTCGATGAAACCCGCGGTTTCAAATTCATTTCCTATGCCGTTTGGTGGATCCGCCAGAGTATTTTACAGGCCTTGGCCGAACAGTCAAGGATCGTTCGTCTGCCTCTTAACAAAGTCGGGCTGACCAACCGGATTCAAAAGGCTTTCTCCTCGCTGGAGCAGCAATTTGAACGGGAACCGTCCGCTGAAGAGCTGGCCGAAGTACTGGAAATGGACCTGGAAGAAGTATCCGCTACACTGGGTATCAATTCCCGCCATGTCAGCATGGACACGCCTTTATCTGAAGGAGAAGACAGTACCCTGCTGGATGTGCTGATCAACCCGAATGCCGAGCGGACCGATGGCCAGCTGGACCATAATGAGTCTTTGAAAACAGAGATCGACCGTAGCCTGAAAACGCTTACAGAAAGGCAAAAAGAAGTGATCTGTTATTTCTTTGGTATCGGCGTTGACCACCCCATGAGCCTGGAAGATATCGGTGAAAAATTCAACCTGACCAGGGAAAGGGTTCGCCAGATCAAGGACAAAGCCATTACCAAGCTGAAAACAAACACCCGGACGAGGATCTTAAGAACTTATCTCGGGGCTTAATTAACTAAAACAGTACTCACTGATATAATCTTTACACTTCTACTTTATCTTTGCAACTCGTTTAAAAGTGAACATCATGATGTTCACTTTTTATTTAGTGATAGTGAAAATATTTGTGAATTATGTTCAACAGCTTACAGGATAAATTAGAAAGTGCCTTTAAGAACCTCAAAGGCCAGGCCCGGATTACCGAACTCAATATTGCCACCACGGTAAAAGAGATCCGCCGTGCCCTGGTGGATGCCGATGTGAACTATAAAATTGCCAAGGAATTTACCGATAAAGTAAAGGACAAGGCCATGGGCGAAAAGGTGATCAATGCCATTTCTCCCGGCCAGTTAATGACCAAGATCGTTAAGGATGAACTGGCTGAGCTGATGGGCGGACAGGAAGCCGCTTTCAATGCAAAAGGTAATCCTGCGGTAATATTGATCGCCGGTCTGCAGGGTAGTGGTAAAACCACTTTCAGCGGCAAACTTGCCAATTTCCTGAAAACTAAAAAAGGGCTTTCCCCACTGCTCGTGGCAGCGGATATTTATCGCCCGGCAGCAATGGAACAATTGCGGGTATTAGGAGAACAGATCGGCGTGGATGTACATATCGAATTAGAGAACAAGGATGCTGTTGCCATTGCACAAAATGCCGTAAAAGAAGCCAGAAGTAAAAATAAAAACGTAGTCATCATTGATACTGCAGGCCGCCTGGCCATTGATGAAGTGATGATGACCGAAGTGGCCAATATCCGCAGTGCTGTTAACCCGCAGGAGATCCTGTTTGTGGTTGACTCGATGACAGGCCAGGATGCTGTGAATACAGCCAAAGCATTCAATGAAAAACTGGATTTTACCGGCGTGGTATTGACCAAGCTGGATGGTGATACAAGAGGTGGTGCCGCTATTTCTATCAAATACACGGTGAATAAACCCATCAAATTCATCAGCAGTGGTGAAAAGATGGATA
The DNA here is from genome assembly GCA_016786805.1 of Chitinophagaceae bacterium. Taxonomy (GTDB): domain Bacteria; phylum Bacteroidota; class Bacteroidia; order Chitinophagales; family Chitinophagaceae; genus CADEDV01. Next base: position 4,281 of record JAEUVP010000562.1, read on the forward strand.
CCCTGGATGTTTTCTATCCCGAAAGGATGGCGCAACGAATCCTCGGCATGGGTGATATCACTTCGTTGGTAGAGAAGGCACAGGAACAATTTGATGAAGAGCAGGCTAAGAAACTCGAGGGAAAACTTCGCAAGAATAAATTCGATTTTGCCGATTTCAAAATGCAGTTGGAGCAGATCAAGAAAATGGGTAACATGAAAGACCTGTTGGGAATGATACCCGGAGTAGGCAAACAGATCAAGGACCTTGACGTAAACGAAGACTCTTTCAAAGGTATTGAGGCCATGATCAACTCCATGACACCTGCAGAAAGAAGCAATCCCGACCTGATTGACGGCAACCGCCGCAAACGCATCGCTAAAGGGGCTGGAAAAGACATTGCCGAGGTAAATGCCTTTATGAAGCAGTTTGAGCAAATGCGGGATATGATGAAAGGCATGAATAAAGCCGGAATGTTTGGTAAAATGATGCCAGGAATGAAGAGGTAAGTCCATGGTTGATAGTCCATAGACCATTGTAAGAAATAAAGCCCCCTTCATTATCCCGTCCTTGTTAGGTAAGCTAAATCCCTGGGAAATATAGCTATGGACTATGGACTTTCTCAACGACTTTCTCTTTGCATTCTCCTCCCCCCGTACTATATTTGCTGTCCGGTTTCTACCGGAACTAACAATTATTGTTTAACGCTGTTAAATTTCTATTTATGTCAGCAAAAATCCGTCTTCAAAGACACGGGTCTAAGAAAAGACCCTTCTACTTCATTGTAGTAGCCGATTCACGGGCACCCCGTGATGGTAAATTCATCCAAAAATTAGGTACTTACAATCCCCTGACTGTTCCGGCTACTATTCAGCTGGACCGTCAGAAAGCATTGGAATGGCTGAACAAAGGTGCAACACCTACTGACACCGTTCGCCGTATCCTGAGCTTCAAAGGAGTATTGTACCTGAAACACCTGCTCCGTGGTGTGGGGCTGGGACTTTTTGATGATGCAACTGCGATGGAGAAGTTCACAAAATGGAGCGCCGAACATGACGCCCAAATTAAAAAACGCCAGGACGAAGCTTATCGCCAGAAAAGAGCAAGACGTCCAATGCCAGGTCGCAGACCTGAGAGAAGGACTGAAAGCGGCGGTGGTGAAGGATAATATATCCTGATCCTGAAAGTTCATGAATCCCGGTTATATAACCGGGATTTTTTGTGTCCCTAACCCCTAAAGGGGAACTCGATTTCTCACTTTACTTATTTTCATATTTAAAAGGATAGCTTTGAAGCCAAATGACTTTTAAATACTAACTCAAAATTTTCCTTAGGGGAATGGCGGAATATTATAAAATAGGAAAGCTGGTTGCGGTGCACGGCCTGCAGGGCGAATTGGTACTAAAGCATGAACTGGGTAAAAAGACTTCATTGAAGGGACTACAAGCTCTTTTCATCGAAGACAAAAAAAACTCCTTTCTTCCCTGGTTCATAGAATCCACCAAAATAAAAAGTGAAGAAGAAATTTATATCAAACTCGAAGGGGCTGATACAAGAGAAGCGGCTATGAAACTTACTCCAAAGGAATGCTGGCTTCCCGAACCTGATTTTAAAAAATTTGCTGCTAAATCGGCCCCCGTTAGTTTACTCGGATACACCATCATCAATGATGGGAAATCCCTAGGTGAGATACTCGAAGTGATCGAACAGCCTCACCAGGTATTATGCCGCCTGGAAATTCAATCGAAAGAAGTATTGATCCCAATTCATGAAGGGAGTTTGGAAAAAATAGATCACCGGAAAAAACAAGTGCTGGTACAATTGCCCGACGGTTTACTGGATGTATACCTCACTTAGGACCTTTGATAAAATCAGCCAGCAGTTTCATACGGTAATACAGGTTGCTCAGCATCAGCGATAAATTATTTTTCACTTTCTCCACGCTGCCGCCGTTCATCTTTTTTATGTTGCGCAGCTCTTCAATTTTCTCATCGATCTTATCGATCAGCCGTTCGGCATCCCAGCCAATATATTTCTTATTCCGGTCGTCAAATACATGATACGGCTCTATATCGCCTGCCTTGATCTTTTTGAATTTGAAATTATTCTTTATCGCTTCCTTGATAGCTTCATTGCTGAGCAGGTCGATCATTACATCCGGCTTCACTTCATTCAAAAAAGCATTGTGAAAAATATTAAGGTTATTCCGTAATTCACGGATCACCTGTTTTTTGATCACATCACTGGTCTTGCTTTCATTATTTAAAAATGTCAGCAAGTCTTTCAACGGGGTAATACCTGTCTTTAGCCATTCTAATTGCATAGGCTAAAAATAACTATTCAGGCCCATACCTTAAACTGCTTTTACGGATTTTGCTGAGATGCTTGTTTTTTTATAACACCGTTTATCTTCCTGTACGATCCGCAGTATATTTTGCAGCTGCACAAAATGCCGTTGTTCATGTGCCACCAGGAAACGAAATGTATCCCCCAGTTTTAATTTGATAAAGCGGGAAATGGAGACAGGTGTGCGGATGGCCCCGATATCTTTTGCTTTGGCTTTTTCCAATAATTCCAGCAGGTACTGCTGCTGGTCAATGAAGGTATTCAGCACCGGGAACACATCCAGTTGTGGTAAAGGGCGGTGATCTTTCGGGGC
>JAEUVP010000081.1 GCA_016786805.1 Chitinophagaceae bacterium
CTAATTATAGCATCCAGTAACTTTTTTTGCTCCACGATGATTGCCCTTAAATCGGCAACCTCTTTATTAAGTATGATTATATCCTGCTGTTGACCAGTTGTTCGTTTTTCCAATGCCTGCAGGGCTATCATCATTACACCATCAATATCAGCAGTAGCAATAGTCGTATCGTTGCCAATTATGCCAATACCATCATTCCCGAAATTTGAATAAAACTCCTGCGCCATAGGGCCATAATGCCGCCTGCTTTTGTCCTGGCTCTTATAGTTCCAGCTACCCAGCCTCATTGCTGCTATTTTATTTAAAAATTCACTCCCGTTAATGGCTTTGTAATTTTCTTTTTTTGTACTGTCTGAAAGACTGCTCCAACTGTTGTCCCCTCTTAATAAATCAACGCCACTACCAACTTCTGTGTATAGACGAAACCCATTCAGAAAACGCATAATCATCCTGTTATTCACACCAGAGCTAACCAACCTTGCACCTGAACTTAACTGTCCATCAGTTAAAACCGCACATCCATTACAGTTTACAGCAGCATTTGAGCCAATGCCAAATGAATTATATCCACCAGTGACCCACATATTTTCACCTACAGCTACATTACCAAACCCATTTGACCAGCTGTCATAACCAACCGACATAAAACCACTTGACCCGGGTTCAACAGTTCCTCCTGTTACTTCCAACTGATAAATACTTATTTTATCATATACCCTTACCGGGGCATTAATAATAACAGAATCATATATTCGGGCTTTTCCACTTATGTAAGCATTGCCACTCACGTGAAGCCTTTCAGAAGGTGAAATAGTTCCAATACCAACCCTGTTTGTGGCATCGTCTACGTAGAGCACATTGCTGATTCTTACTTTGTTACCAGGAGCATTGATGGTCAAATCCTCCCCCTGCACCTGCAGCGAAGCCTTGGGGCTACCCCCACTGCTGAAGTTGATCGTTGGCGTGTTATCAGCAAAAATTGTAAGTCTGCCTGCATCTGTAAAAAGGAACCTGTTATTCCCGTTCATACGCACATACACATTTCCGAGGTTATTACCGCTATTGGTACCAAACCGTACATCATCTCCGGCTATCTGAAAAAAACCTTTGCTTACATTGCTGCCATTCTTTAATTGTAAAGTTGCCCCGGCGTTATTAATTATTAAATCACTGTTAGTGCTAAGGTCTCCATTGGCAGTAAAATTTCCACCTATAAGGCCATTGGCACTTACGGTTAAGCCACCCTGCGTTATTAAACCGCTGCCGGATACAGTACCGGTAGCAACTACCCTGCCATCTGCCAGCAAATCATTCCGGCTGCGGATATTTCCATCCACATCCAGCCATTCTGTTGGAGCCAGCAGGCCAATTCCCACACTGTCGCTTGAATTACCGATGCGGTTTCGGGTAAGGCTTTGTCTTCTCCAATAAGAATCGCTTATTAAAGCTTTCCATGAAAAAGTAGAGCTGATGTATTGGTACAATTCATTTCTGTCGGTATCAAATACCATTAACCCGTTTGGTGGTGTGGGGATGTTAATGCGTTGTACAGTAGTCATCCGTGGAAAGAGTACTCCCTTGGTGGTGCTGCTGAGGTCCAATAATGCATCGAAATTAGGCGTGGTGGTACCAATACCTACGTTTTGTGCCGTTGTTGTTTGATACGCTATAACTATCAATAATAAAAGAAAAATCTTCTTCATAACAGGTTGTTTTTTTACAACCCAAAGATGAAAAACAAGTGAAGGCAGGGCAATAGCGAAATAGGGTGAAATTGAACCGGGCAGCAGAATAAGAAGTGAAGCAACTATATTGTCTACCTGGGGAATTCCCTATTGTTTATCAAACCGGTGATGCATCAGCCTTCCATGCCGCACATCCAGGTATTCAACTTCTCCTTTTTCAGTAAAATAAAATGTAATCCACGCCCAGCTTTCGTCATTGGTATGAAATTGTATAGGCAGTTTAAACTCGTCATCGTAACCGGGTTCGATTATTTTATCGGCAATAGTAGGTCGTTTCAACACCAATTCTCCTTTTTCGTTTAAAATAATCCGCCAGTAAAAATCAAGGTGCTTACTGTAATAGGTGCCGCAGAGTTTTTGTAAAAAACCAGTTGAATAATTCTTTTTGGTAGCCGTTACTTTTTGCCATTCTATACTATCGTTGCTGGCGGTTTGCCGGTAAATAGTTGCCCGCATGGCACTATCCGGGTGCGGCTTATACATCACAATCCAGATGGGATAATCCGGGTCTTTAAAAATCCCATTGCCCACATATACCAACGGGAAACTATCAACAGCTGAATAGAGGAGCCACATACTGTCTTCAATTACTTTCAGTTCTGAAAATTGTTTCCGTTCCATCGCACTTTGAAAACCGGTCTGGTGCAGCCAGCGGTAAGTGCCTTCATATTGCTGCATCTCCGCTTTGCTGATGGGTACCGGTTGCGTTGGAAGTTTTTTCTTTGCAGTTACAGTTGGTTTATCATGCAATAAAAAGCTAACGAGTGCATCCGTTTTATCGCTGTAAGGGTCTAAGTTATTTCCAATACAAATGATGGAGAGCCCGGCAGCGGGCACCTGCGTTAAAAATGAATAACCGCTTACACCTTCATGTTTTATTACTTCTGTGCCAGCCAGTTGTTTTATTTTATGACCAAATATATAGTTGATGCCGTTTTTCAATACCGGGATAGGCCTTGCATGTTGTTTTAACCGTTGTGTCGCTTTGGAGACAACCGAATTTTTATCTGTATGAGCAGCCGCCCATTTCTCCAGGTCGCTGGCACAGGTCAGTATCCAGTAATTGCCACCCGGCGAAGTTTTATCTCTCATCCAGACCGTGTATTTGCCCAAATCTTCTTCGGCATACGAAAATGCATGATTGGGAACCACTTCTTCTTTATTGCGACCCAATTTTGTTTGCTGCATGCCCAGTGGTACAAATATTTTTTCTGTCATGTAAGCCGATAAATTCTTACCAGCAACTTTTTAAAGAATTAACCGCAGTAATCCAAAATCTGAATTGCTATACATATACCCCTTACCAGGTTCTACCTGCGGGTGGGGCTGGTTATATAAAAATTCCAGGAACTGCGATACATCCAGCCGGTTGGCCATTTCTGCCTGTGTCAGCACCAGGGTAGCCCACTCATCACAAAAACCACTGCTGTGATTAAGCAGGTCTTGCAAGGTTACAGATTCGCTCCAGTGCGGAAGTTTTGGAAAATATTTAGTTACTTTATCGTTGAGCGAAAGCAGTCCCTGCTCTTCCATCATCGCTGCTGCAATGGCAATAAATTCTCTTCCTTCGGAATAGGGCAGACGAACAACGGTTTTATGCGTAAAAGGAACATGGAGTTCTATACTTGCCATACCGTAATCTTTCCTTGTAATTACTTTTCCATCTTTAATAACTGTAATGGCAAAGCCGGGTGATTTTTTATTGCTGAAGTGGGCAAAAAGATTATCAATCACTTTATTTAAGGCGCTAGTATCATGTCTTATTCCTTTATTATTTTTTAAAGATTGTTGTGCAGCAGAAAAAAATGATAACAAAAAAGTTAAAAATAACAGTGAAACAGGTTTTTTATGGCACATAAAAATTCATTTGAAATGTTAACCGCATGTTGCAGAACACATCATGGCAAGGGCGAGAGGCATTGCTAATACCTGGCACCCGTTGCATATTATTGAGAATAACTAATTACACAATCTTATCCCTAAGCGCCAGTGATACAGCCTCTGTGCCGCTGTGAACATGCAGCTTAGCATAAATATTCCGGATATGTGTTTTCACCGTGTCGACAGATACAAATAAATCTGCTGCAATCAGTTTATAACTTTTCCCTTCCACCAGCAGCTTCAGTACTTTTTTTTCCTGGATGGTCAGGTCATAATCATGAACAGGCGTGGCCGGCTGTAACTTGTCTTTAAACAACTCCAGTACCCGCCGGGCAATACCCGGTGTCATGGGAGATCCGCCGGCCTGTACATCCCGGATGGAGTCAAGGTACCCATCGGGGGTGGTGGATTTTAAAATATACCCGGATGCACCGGCACAGATGGCGTTAAAGATATATTCATCATCAAAAAAAACTGTTTGTATCAGGATATACACCGCAGGAAAATGTTCCTTCACAAGCTTAGTAGCTGCAATACCATTCATACCGGGCATTTCAATATCCATCAGCACCACATCGCAAGGATGCTGCTCCAGGTTTTCAACAAGATTTATACAGTCAGGATAAGCGCCGGCGCATTGAATATCTTCTGCCTGGTCAAGCAGCAGGCGGAAAGTCTCCCGCAGATGTTTGTTATCCTCAAAAATAGCTACCTGTATCAAGATCCCTTTTTTACAAAGTTTAAAAATATATGGTTCTTAGCAATAGCGAAATAGGGTGAGATTACAACGGCAGCCGCAGGGCTACTCTTGTTCCCTCTCCAGCCACGGAATGCACACGCAGTTCCGCCTGCAAGTCAGCGGCCCGTTGCTGCATATTATCCAACCCGTTTCCCTTTTTTATTACTCCTGTGTCAAAACCTTTTCCAAAATCTTTTACCAGCAGTAATAATTCTTTTCCGTCGGTTGTGCTGCTAATTTCCATTTTATCTGTTCCGGAATATTTGACTGCATTATTGACCGCCTCTTTAAAAATCAGCCAGATATTTTTCCGCTGTTCCATGGTCAGTTTTACTTTTTCTAATTCGTCTACCGACAGTTGCAAAGAAATATTTTTACTACTGCTTATTTCATACGCAAATCGTTCCATCCGCTGTTTAAGATTAGCTGCTTCTGCCTCACCCGGTTTTATCATCCACACGATATCGCCCATCCTATCCATGGTTTCTTTTGCATTACTGCTCATACGGGAGAGGATATCCTTATGGACCACATCATCGCCTTGTTGCGATGCCATCTGGCTCAGCATATGTATACTGCTGAGTGAACTGCCCACCTCATCATGTAAATCAGCAGCAATCTGGTTTCTCAATTCCAGTTCCTTCATCCGTTGCCGCAAATTATAGCGGTTAAACAAAAGGAAGCCGGAAAGTAATACCAGGCCAAACAGTAATACCGCACCGTATTGAAATACCTTTTGCTTTTGCAACCGGGCCAGGTTCAGTTGCTGATCCTTCTTTAAAATGGTTATCTCTTTTTCCTTCTTCTCGA
>JAEUVP010000205.1 GCA_016786805.1 Chitinophagaceae bacterium
TTGCTGACCGTAACACAAAAGCATGGGGAAACATTGTTTTGTCCGCCCATTGGTCACCGGCAGGAACGAGGCGATTACCAGGAAAGCTGGCAACCTGTTGCGATCAGCGAAAAAGATTATACGGATGCCTGTGTTATGGCAGAGAAAGTAACTGCTGCATTGAGCGGTGCAGGTTTATGGGGTGTTGAATTCTTCTTAACGGATAAAGGCGTTTATTTTTCTGAATTAAGTCCGAGACCACATGATACGGGTATGGTAACATTAGCGGGTACCCAAAATTTATCTGAGTTTGAATTACACGCAAGAGCCATCTTAGGATTACCCATACCGGACATAAAATTAGAAAGAGCTGGCGCCAGTGCGGTGGTGCTTGCTAACAAATCCGCTGAACAATTTACTATAAGCGGTGTGGAGAAAGCACTGGAACAAACCAATACCGATATCAGGATATTTGGTAAGCCTGCTACAAGGCCTTACCGCAGAATGGCCGTGGCATTGGTATATGAGGCAACGGATACAGATATGAATGTGCTAAGAAAAAAAGCAAAACAGGCAGCGGATCAAATAACAATTCAATAAAGAGCGATGGATAAAATAAACCTTGCTGAAAAATTTTCCCTGTTCAATGATCATTTCAGTCCCAAAGTGGTGGGTGAATTAAATGGGCAGCAGGTGAAACTAGTCAAGTTCAAAGGAGAATTTGTCTGGCATCATCATGATCATGAGGATGAATTATTTTACGTGGTGAAAGGGAATTTTGATATGCATATGCGGGATAAGATCGTAACGATCCGCGAAGGTGAGTTCATCATCATGCCCCGTGGGGTGGAGCACAAGCCCGTAGCGAATGAAGAAGTGGAGATCATGCTGTTTGAACCAGCCACCACACTGAACACCGGAAATGTAACCAATGAAAAAACAGTGAAAGAGTTGAAGCACCTTTAGTGAACTTCCGGTTAACCCATAAACCTATTAACTAATTAACCAGCCAACCTCTCAACCTTCTTCACACATCTTCTTCAAATTATTCAATCCCGTCTCAAACTGGTGTGACAGGTTTTTATTGATCACCGGCCCCATTAAACGGGCTACCGGCCAGGGAAGGCCACCGCTGTTTTGCCAGGTGATCTTGGTCCCGTTATCTCCCCAGGGTTCAAACAACCAGTTGTCTTTGGCTTTACTTTTCCAGGGTTTGAAGAATTCAAGTTCAAAGTGAATATGCTTATGATCCATGCCCTGCAGCGTTAAACTGCCCACACCCACTTTCTTTCCTTCCCAGGCATATTTGTGACCAGCTGTTTTAGGTTGGCCGGTAATTGTGTTCTTCACCGATGGATCTGATTGTTGCCAGGGATTCCACTGGCTGTAAAAATTGAGGTCACCCACCCGGTCCATCACAGCTGCAACCGGTTTATTGATGATGATGTTTTTTTCAACCTGGTAAGTTTTGGGCATCAGGGCGGCCAGGAGAAAGATGGCCAGGATAATTCCGACGGCGATATAAACGATGATCATGGCAGCGAATTTAGGACCTGTAAGTTACTGAATAGATAAGGGGCTTGCAAACCTTTTATCATTAATGCCTGGGACGTAAAATTCTACCTACAAAAGATTGGTGCGAAGATTAAATTTTACGACCGGTATAAAGTTAGTATAATTGATAGCATGAACCGGGGCAGCGACATATCCAACTCACTCACTTATTACCGGTTAATTGCTTTATGGGTACTGAGTGAAGCGATGCTGGGAGGCATCATTCATGGATTTAAGATACCGGTATCAGGTCTTGTGGTGGGCAGTGCAGCGGTTATTTGTATCTGTCTCATTGCCTGGTATGCACCCGCAAGAGGGGCCATACTGAAAGCAACGGTTATTGTGGCGATATTCAAAATGATGCTCAGCCCGCAGGCTCCACCCACGGCTTATATTGCTGTCTTCTTCCAGGGCCTGTTGGGAGAATTGCTGCTCCGCAATAAGAAACACTTCCGTCTTTCCTGTTTGGTTTTTGCTGTACTTGCCCTGTTAGAATCCGGCTTACAACGAATCGCGGTGCTCACGATTATCTACGGCAACGACCTGTGGAAAGTGATCAATAATTTTATCAATGGGCTGACGAAACAAAAAGTAGCGGCCAATTATAGCTTATTGATTGGAGGAGGATATGTGCTGCTGCATGTAACAGCGGGTATCATTGCCGGCTGGTGGGCCTCTTTACTTCCCGGCCTGATCAGCAAATGGAGCAGGGAGAAAATATACCGTCTGCCTGTTCCCGAAACAGCCCGAAGTATCGTAACAACGGCTGCAAAAAAAAAGCAACGCTGGAAAAAAGGAGTGTTTATTGCCTGGTTGTTATTACTTGGGCTATACATACAGTCTTATTATAAAATAGGGACCCCGTTATTACCGGCACATATCTCTTTAAAGATATTATTACGTTCTTTCATCATTGTACTCGGCTGGTATTTTATCATCGGGCCGTTGCTAAAAAAAATATTACAACACTGGTTGCAGCAAAAACAAACCCAGGCACAGGCAGAAGTAAACCAGGTGCTGGAACTGTTACCTGTGACACAACAACTGGTGATGCAAGGCTGGAACTGGACTATACGATACCGGGGATGGAAACGGATCAAAGCGGTCATCAAAATAATATTGGTGAATGCACTGGACCCTGTGCCGGGGAAAAAAATTGTTGTATTGAGCGGACCCGTACAAACCGGTAAAAAAACAGCCCTGGTCAACTGGTCAACCGGGAGGAATGATGTGCACGGAATTCTTACTCCCGTTGCCAATGAAAAAAGAGTATTCATGAATATTGCATCCCGTCACCTGTTCCGGATGGAAGCCAAAGAAGGAGATGAATCCGTACTGGTGGTGGGTAAGCATGTTTTTAGTGCAGAACATTTTGACAGGGCTGCTACGATTATTAAAGAAGCCGTGCATAAGGAGGGCTGGCTGGTTATTGATGAGATCGGCCCGCTGGAACTGAGAGGAAGTGGCTTT
>JAEUVP010000118.1 GCA_016786805.1 Chitinophagaceae bacterium
CTGATGAGCTGGGGCACACAGGTACAGTTCAAACCTTCAGAAAAGGTGTTGCTGAATTACAGTACATTCATCGGCACCGATAAACCGGATAGTGCCCGGTTGTCAAGATTTTTCCATAACCTCTATGGCATTTTTACACTCAGCAATAAAGTTGGACTGACACTGGGTGTTGATTTTGGTACCGAAGAAAAAACCGTTTCCGGAAATGGCAGCAATACCTGGTACAGCCCCGTTGGTATAATAAAATACAGCATCTGTGATACATGGAGCATTGCTGCCCGGGCGGAATATTACAGTGATGCAAACGGGGTGATCATTACCACGGGTACGCCCAATGGTTTTAAGACAACCGGTTTCTCGCTGAATATTGATCATGCACCTGCAAAAAATGTATTGGTGCGGCTGGAAGCAAGAAGCCTGAACAGTAAGGATAAAATATTTACAAAAGGAACAGGATTCACCGCAACAAATACTTTTATTACTTCATCCATAGCTGTAGCATTTTGATATGCCCGACCAGGAAGCAAATAGTTGGTTAGAAAAAATTCAGCAGCAGCGAAAAGGTAAGCTGAAGATCTATATTGGCATGAGTGCCGGTGTGGGCAAAAGTTATCGTATGCTGCAGGAAGCCCATACCTTGCTGCGCAATGGCGTGAACGTTAAGATCGGTTATATAGAAACACACGGACGGAAAGAAACCGAAGCTCTGGTGGAAGGTTTACCGGTGATTCCGCGGAGAAAAGTTTTTTATAAAGGCAAGGAATTGGATGAACTGGATGTACAGGCTATTCTTTTACTCTATCCTGAAGTGGTGATTGTGGATGAACTGGCGCATACCAATATTCCCGGCAGCAAGAATGAAAAACGCTGGCAGGATGTGCTGGATATCATTGATGCAGGTATCAATGTGATCTCCGCCGTCAATATCCAGCATATTGAAAGTATCAACGAAGATGTAAAAGAGATCACCGGTGTGGAAGTAAAGGAACGGATACCGGACAAAATATTACAACTGGCAGATGAAGTGGTGAATATTGACCTCACGGCAGATGAACTCATTACCCGTCTCAAAGAAGGAAAGATATATGATCACAGTAAAGTGCAGCAGGCACTGACCAATTTTTTCCAGTCAGAGAAAATTTTACAGTTGCGGGAGCTGGCGCTGAAAGAAGTGGCCGGGCAGGTGGAACGGAAAGTGGATCATGAGGTCATGGCCAAAGACAGGCCCTGGCGGCATGAACATTTCCTGGCCTGTATCTCCTCCAATCATGAAATGGCGCAGAACATTATCCGGAAAACGGCACGGTTAGCTTCTTACTATAACAGCAAGTGGTATGTATTGTATGTGCAGACGCCAAAAGAATCATCTGACAAGATCCCGCTGGCGGCCCAGCGACACCTGATCAATAATTTTAAGAATGCCACGGAACTGGGAGCAGAGGTACTACAGGTAAAAGACAATCATGTAGCCAAAGTAATTATGGAGATCGTGGAAGAAAAGCAGATCACCACGGTGTGTATCGGCAAACCTCACCTAAATTTGTTCCAGGTTATTCTCCGTACCAATATTTTCAACCAGCTGCTGAAAACACTTTCGAAAAACGATGTTGACCTGATCATACTGTCATAACCACAAATAGTTTTATATGGCCACGAATCACACAAATGCACACGAATAAATACAAGATAGTTTCTTGTGATCAAGAGGTGCAGTAATGCGAGACGATTGAAATTAGCGACAGCAAATTCGTGTAATCCGTGGCTAAACTAACCCGCCGCAGGCGGTACAACAATGGCAATTAAACTTAAAACAAAAGTCGCCCTCGGTGGCATCTTCCTCTTCGCCCTGCTGATCCTGGTGGGAGCCGTTAGTTTTTATTACTTCAACCGCATCACCGAAGAAGCCGGTGATATCATAAAAGATAATTACGAAACGCTGAACTATTCAAGGGATATGCTCAATGAGATGGATGCATTGAGTGGTAAGGATAGCAGTAAAGCCTATGTCAATTTTGAACAGCACCTGCAGTTGCAGGAAAAGAATATCACCGAGCCGGGTGAAAAAGAACTGACCGAATCACTCCGAAAGAATTTTGAAGGGATCAAACAAAAAGCCTCCGTTGATTCTCTCCGCTCCCTGATCCGCAAAGATATCAGCAGCATCATGCAGGTTAACCTGGCTGCTATTGATAAAAAGAACCAGGCCGCACAGGCTTCTGCGCAAAGTGCCAAAACGGTCATTACCTTCTGCCTCACCATTTGCCTGCTGATCGGTTTTACTTTCCTGTTCAACTTTCCGGCACTTGTAGCATCACCGGTGGCCTCACTCACCGAAGGTATTAAAGCGATCGCTGATAAGAATTACAGCCAGCGCATCCACCTCAACCGGAAAGATGAATTTGGAGAACTGGCCAACGCTTTCAATACGATGGCGGAACGGTTGGACGAATATGAGCACAGCAATCTTTCCAGGATCCTGTTTGAAAAACAGCGGGCCGAAACAGTGATCAATTCACTCAAAGATGCCAGTATTGGTATTGATAATAAAGGCATCGTGTTATTTGCCAACCAGCAGGCCCTGCAGCTGCTCCATCTTGCGAATGCCGATATTATCGGGCTGCCGCAGGAGGATGTGAAAAAAAGAAACGACCTGTTTCGTTTTCTTATTAATGAACAGAACAATATTCCTTTTAAGATCGTGGTGGAAGGCAAAGAGAATTATTTTACCAAGGAGATCATTGAACTGAGCCATGAGAACCAGAAGGCCGGTCATGTGATCGTGTTAAAAAACATCACTCCCTTCAAAGAACTGGATGTGGCCAAGACCAATTTTATTGCTACGGTCTCCCATGAATTGAAAACACCACTGGCTTCATCCGATTTCAGTTTAAAATTACTAGAAGATGAACGGGTGGGCACTTTAACCCCCGAGCAAAAAGAACTGGTTCAAAACCTGAAAGATGATAACAAACGCCTGCTCCGGATACTGAGTGAATTGCTTGATATGTCGCAGGTGGAAAGTGGTAAGATACAACTGAACCTGCAGGCTGTTCAACCGGTTGTATTAGTTAACAAAGCCATTGAATCTGTCCAGAATGTAGCGAAAGAAAAAAACATCAGCATCAAAACCACTCTCCCGGAAAATCTTCCTGCTATTAAAGCTGATGCTGATAAAACTACCTGGGTGCTGAATAATTTTCTCACCAATGCGATCCGTTATTCAGCTGCTCATACAGATATCCTGCTGACCATTGAAAAAAAAGAGAACCGTATTTTGTTCAGCGTTCAGGATTTTGGGAAAGGCATTGATCCGCAATACAAGGATAAAATATTTGACCGCTATTTCCGGGTACCCGGCTCCAAAGAAGGCACTGGTCTTGGTCTGGCCATCTGCAAAG